>CAISKJ010001811.1 GCA_903885885.1 uncultured delta proteobacterium | reverse complement strand
TCGCCGGCGTCGCGCTCTCGCTCGGCGCGCAGACCGTCACCGCCGCCACGGGCATGCTCGGCGTGCAGGTGCGCGACCTCCGCGCGGGCTCGAGCGCGCTGCTCGGCGCGCGCACCCTCGGCGGCCTCTGCCTCGCGGCCGCCTTCGCGGCCACCGCGTCTCAGCGCCTGCGCCGCGGGTGAGCGTCGCCGTCGGCGGCCGCCAGCACGCTGCGCGTGATCTTCGGCACCGCGAGCGAGGAGAGCTCGTCGCGCGCCACGAGCCTCCCGCGCGGAGGAGCCCCCGTGAGGTGCGCCTCGTACACGGTCACCTCCATGCGCGCGTGGGTGAGCACGTGGGTGATCTTCGCGACCTTGCGCGGCGCGCTCATGGGAGCCTCCCAGGTGGGCGCGTCGCGCGCCTCGACGAGGGGCGTGAGGAGCATCCCCTGCCAGCGCCCGAGGTCGCTCTCGACGAGCCACACGCGGTCGCCGTCGCGCGCCACGAGGGCGCACCAGCGCTCGTCGCGGGGCGCCGCGGCCGCCGTCTTCTCGGGGTAGCGCGCGGGGTCGCCCTCGGCCGCGGCGACGCACAGCGACCGCACGGGGCACACGAGGCACCGCGGCGAGGTGGGGGCGCACACGGTGGCGCCGAGCTCCATGAGCGACTGGTTCACGTCGCCGGGCGCAGCGTGCTCGGCGTAGCGGGCGGCGAGGGCCCACAGGCGCTTCTTGAGCGGCGCCGCGCGCGGGTCGCCGCGCAGGCCGTGGAGGCGCGTGAGCACCCGCTCGACGTTGCCGTCGACGAGGGGAACGCTGAGCCCGAAGGCGATGCTCCCGACGGCCCCCGCGGTGTAGTCACCCACGCCAGGGAGGTCGCGCAGGGCCTTCGCGTCGCCGGGGATCGCGCCCCCGTGGCGGTCGACCACGGCCCGCGCGCCGGCGTGGAGGAGCCGCGCGCGGCGGTAGTACCCGAGGCCGCTCCAGAGGGCGAGCACGTCGGGCTCGGCCGCGTCGGCGAGCGCGCCCACCGTCGGAAACCGCTGTAAAAACCGGGTGTAGTACGGCACCACGGTGTCGACGCGCGTCTGCTGGAGCATCACCTCGCTCACCCACACGGCCCACGGGTCGCGCGTCTGTCGCCACGGGAGAGCGCGCGCGTTGGCGCGAAACCAGGGCACCAGCAGGGCGCGCGCGGCGTCGACGTCGGGTTCCTTCGGCGTGGGCATTGGGGCCTTCGATGCGGGGAGAGAAAACTTGGCCGCGCAGACATTCTGCTGCACGCGCGCCGGACGCGGCTCGTATAACTTTCCCCCCCCGAGAGTGAGGCTGATCGATGGCGCGTGTGACGAAGCGGCGAGCGTTCCTTGCGATGGCACTCCTCGGAGCGCTGGCCGGTGGATGCATCCACGTCGAGGCCCCGCAGCTTCAGGCGCAGAGCATGGAGTTTACGGGCATCGACGGCAACGGCCTCGCCTTCCGCGTGGTGTTCAACGCCTACAACCCCAACAGCTATGAGCTCAACATCCGCGAGCTCAACGCGCAGCTCACGCTCGACAACAACGACGCGGGCTCGTCGGTCACCGCGGTGGGCACGGTGCTCCCGCCGCAGCGCTGGGTGCCCGTCACCGCCAACGTGATCGTCCCGTGGAACGGCGCGCCCGCGTACCTCATGGCCGCCGCGGGCTCACCGACCGTCAACTACACCCTGCACGGCCAGGTGGTGGTCGAGCACTACCTGTCGCTGCGCGCGAGCTTCACCACGAGCGGCTCGGTGCCGCGCGAGTTCTTTCTGCGCGGCGCCCTCGGCAGCGTAAACAGCGTGATCAACTCGGTGCTGCCGGGCTTCGGCGGCGTGCAGGTTCAGTAGGCCCTACTGGCCCTTGAAGGCCGCCGGGCGCTTCTCGAAGAAGGCCATCACACCCTCGATAAAATCCTCGGAGCGCAGGCACTGGAGCTGCGCGGCGCCCTCGTCGCGAAAGGCCTCGGCGAAGGGCTTCGCGGTGCCCTCGCGCATGAGCCGCTTGATGTGCTGCAGCGCGATGGGCGGGCCGTTCGCGAGGCGGTCGGCGATGACCTGCACCGTCGCCTCGAGCTCGTCGGGCGCGACGACCTTCGCCACGAGCCCGAGGTGCTGCGCCGTCGCGGCGTCGACGCGCTCGCCCAGGAGCGCCAGCTCGAGGGCCTTGGAGAGCCCCACGAGGCGCGGGAGCATCCACGTGCCGCCGCCGTCGGGGATGAGCCCGATGCGCACGAAACCCTCTTGAAAATAGGCCCGCGACGAGAACACCCGCAGGTCGCACGCGAGCGCGAGGTCGGCGCCGAAGCCGTAGGCCGCGCCGTCGACGGCGGCGATCACGGGCTGCGGGGCGGCGAGCACGGCGCGCACGAGGTCTTGAAAGCGCCCGAGGTGCCCCTCGAGGTCGGCCATGAGCTCTGCTGCGTTGCCCATCGCGTGGCGCAGGTCGGCGCCCGAGCAGAACGCTCCGCCCGCGCCGCGGAGCACGATCACGCGCGCGCTCGCGGCGCCCTGGATGGCCTCGGTCATGGCGACGAGCACGCCGGGCTCGAGCGCGTTGCGGGTCTCGGGGCGGTCGAGGGTGATCCAGCGCGTGGCGCCGCGGTCTTCGACGTGAACTCCTTCGGTCATGAGAGGCTCCAGAGGGGCAATGAGAGGGAGGGAGAGGGCGAGGGAACCCTCCATTGCCCGAAGAGAAGAGGGCGGGCAAGCTCCCGAAGCGCGTAGCCGACGAAGAAGAGGGCGGCGCCGTCGCCGAAGAGCACCTCCTGCCGGGCCATGGATGCCCTGCGCGGAGAGGCGTCGTGGTTCCGTCGCCGGTGATGGCGCCGCGCGTTTGCGAGGGGACGGCGGGCGGTCAGCCCGTGGGCGGGTTCGGCGGATCGACGGGCGCGTCTTCTTCGTCGGGGCTGCCGCCCCGGTCGCGCATGGCGGCGAGCTGGTCGATGTAGCCGAAGAGGCGCGCCTCGAGGTCGGCGTCGAGCTTGGGGTTCACGTCGCGCTCGTCGGCGAGGGCGTCGCGAAACCGCTGCAACTGCCCGATGGCCTTGGAGCGCAGCGTGGCGGCCTCTTTGCGCGAGCCCGGCGCGGCGTCGGCCCGCGCGCGCAGCAGCGCGTCGAGCTTTACCCCGGCCTTCAACTGACCGTCGACCCACGCCGCGAGCGTGGCGCCCGCGACGGGAAAGAGCTCGAGGTCGGCGCGGAGCTCGTCGAGCTTCGGGCGGTGATCGATGGCGGCCTGCGCCTCGTCGGCGTACGACGCCTGGAGCGACGCGAGCGAGGGCACAAACACCTCACGGATGCGCTGCGCGGCGGCGCGCTGCTTCTTCGTGGCGGTGGGGAGGCGCAGGTACGCCTCGGTGAGGTACCAGACCGCGTTGCCGAAGCCGTCGTGCACGACGTCGGTCTCCGAGAGCTGGTCGGACAGGGGCCGCGACCCGAAGGTCACCGCCGGGAGCGCGTGAATGGCGTCGAGGGAGGCCCGCAGCAACGGCTCGTAGATGGCGCCGCAGCGGGTCGCCCTCACCGTCTCCACGCGCCGGGACAGCAGATCGCCGATCCCGAGCTTGAGGTCAGACAGCGTTAGGGTGCGCATGCTTCTCCCTACGACGGGAGCCTGCGCGAGCTTGAGGCGACCAGCGCGAAGCGGTGACGCGAGGCCGTGCGGGCTGGTGGCGATCCGCGCGAAGGGGTACCGCGAGGGTGTGTGAGCTGGTGGCGATCAGGTCAGAGGGGTACCGCGAGGGTGTGCGAGCTGATGGCGATCAGGTCGGTGGGGTACCGCGAGGGTGTGTGAGCTGGTGGCGATCAGGTCGGAGGGGTACCGCTCGGACGGTGGCGTCGTGTGGCGCGCGTGCGATCTCTTCTCCTCGACCAGCACCCACGCGGCGCTGGCAGGTGTTTATCGACGACGTCGTGACAGTGCTCAAGGCTCGCATCGTGGACCCGACCCTGCGCGGGCGCATCAAAATCACTGTGATTCGCGAACGTTTCTGATGCGCTTCGTCGCCGCGGGTTGGAAACCCACGGCAACGTGCAGAGAGGAGAGAATCCATTCGAAGTCCGCCGCGGACTTTCGATGGGAAGTCCGCCGCGGACTTCAGGCGCGTTTTCGATCTCCGCGTTGCCGTGGGTTTTGCAACCCGCGGCAACCAGCGCGTACCAAGAACATCTCGAAATCACGACGATTTAGATGCGCTCGCCCTGGCGATCTCCCGCAGCTCGATCCCGTGCCCGAGATCGCCCGCCTCATTCGACACCACCTCGCGCGGCTCGCGCGCTCTGATGCGTCGGCCTAGTAGACGCCCAGCCCGCTCTTCTCCACGGCCCAGTTCCACAGTCGCTCACGCTCCGCGGGCGTGTCGGAGCGGCGCGTGGACCGGAGGCGGTGCAGCGGGCGCGGTCGGCGGTCGAGCCAGAAGCGTCCGCTCTCCGCGAGGGGTGCTCCGTCGTCGACGGCGAGCCAGACCAGAGTGTCAGCACCTTCCTCGGGCGTTCGGAGCAGGGGGCCGACGACGCGGCGAAAGGTCGGGAGCGACCGCGCGACGCCCGGCGTATCGGCCCAGCCAGGATGCATGGCGTGTACGGTGATCCGATCGGCCGCGAGGCGCGTGGCCCAGAGCTCGACGAGGGTCACCTGGGCGCGCTTCGCGCGGGCATAGGCCGTGGTGCCGTTGTAGTCGCCGGCGGACATCTCGAGGTCGTCAACGGACAACGGCTCGCTGTACATGCCGCCCGAAGAGACCCACAACACGCGCGCGGGGGCGCCACGCCTGAGCGCGGGAAGCAGAAGCCCGGTGAGAAGAAAGGGCCCCACCACCTGGCTCGCGACGGTGAGTTCGATCCCCTCGGGGCTCGTCTGCCGCACGTCGTCGAGGGCGCCCGCGTTGTGGATCAGCACGTGGATCGCCGGGTGACGGTGCAGAAGGTCTGAGGCGGCGCGGCGCAGTCCCGCGAGGTCGCCCGTGTCCGCAACGACGAAGCCCACGTTCGGGTTGCCTGTCTCCTGGCGCAGCGCTGCGCAGGTGGCCTCGGCCTTCGCCCCGTTGCGAGCGATGATCTCGAGCGTCGCGCCCATGCGAGCGAAGGACCGCGCCGCCTCGAGGCCGAGACCGGACGTCGCGCCCGTCATCACCACGACGCGCCCGGCGAGCCTTCGTTCGCCAAAGGGCGCCCAGTGATCCAGCCGCCGCCGCAGGGCCGAGCCGACGCGTGTGAAGCTGCCAACGACGCTCCATTCGAGGGCAGCATCGACGCGGTCGGCGACGAAGCTCATCGGGTGACCACCTTGCCCGAAAGAGCGCGCGCGAGCCCGGCCGCGGCGCGGTCTCCAATGGTTCGGAACGCGAGACGCAGGAGCGGATCGAAGAGGCTCAGGGGCCCGTTGAGGGTCAGCGTCGCATCGTAGGTCACGACCGTGCCGCGGCTTGCCTCCTCCACCCTGACCTCGTCCACGGAAGTCAGAAACAGTGTTCGCGCGACCAGAACGATTCGGCGGGGCGCGTCGTATTCCTTGACCTCGTAACGCATCACCGTCGTTCCACCGGCCTGCACGGTGAGGTCGTAGGTCGCGCCGACGCCCGGGCCCCCACCGGCGACGCGGACTGCACGCTTTACGCCCGGGTCCCATTCCGCGAAGTGCGTGACGTCGGCCATGTACGCAAAGGCCTCGGCGGCCGACTTCGGCGTGGCGACGGATGTAACGTAGCGAGCCATCGGTGTCCTGACTTCTGGCGCGTTGATCGCGCCGCGCTGGTGGGTGTCTAGAGTCGCTGGCGCGCTTTCGCCAGCGCGTGAACGGATCGCCACCCCGGTCGTCCTCAAAGGACTCGCGTGTCGAGCGGCGACCACACCAGCACAAGAAGTTCCATGGCAGTTGAGCCATCGGAGTTGGGACAGGACTCGCCGTCGCGGCCCGAAGGACACCCCACGGGAGTCCACGAAAGAACAACGGCCCGCCTGGAGGCGAAGAAGCGAGCGGATACCTAGTCCAACGGCCCGGGGCCCTCCGCACCGCGCGCGCGACGCGGGCTCCCGCCGTTCACTCCCCGTCGGGCGAGTGCTCTGCGTCGCGGGCTGAGACCGCTCAGGCCGCGAGCCCCATCTGCTCGCGGAGGGCGACGCGGGTGCGCCACAGGCGGCTCTTCACGGCGGCCACGGGCTGGCCCACGCCGTCGGCGATTTCGGCGCACGACTCGCCATCGAGCGACTGCTCGAGGAGGCTGCGCTTCTCTGCGGGGAGCGTCTCGATGTGAACGAGGGCGCGCTCGAGCTCGACGCGCGCGAGGAGCCACGACTCGGGGTCACAGAAGCTCGTGCCGGCCTCGAGCGAGCGCTCGGCCTCGGGCCACACCTTCTCGGTGTACTTGTCGGCCCCGCGGCGGCGGGCCGCCGCGCGGCGGCGCTGGTAGAGGGCCGCGTTCACGAC
>CAISKJ010001810.1 GCA_903885885.1 uncultured delta proteobacterium | reverse complement strand
GCGCCGGGCTCGCCGGGCTGCAGCGCGATCTCCCACACCGTCCACCGCGCGCCGCGCGGGAGGCCCACGGTGAGCACGAGCGCGTCGTCGCCGGGGCGGTGCTGCCGCGAGCGCACGATGCGGTCGTCGCGCACGTCGGCGGCGACGTAGAGCGCGCCCGCGTCGCGCCCCACGGCGAAGGCGAAGGAGGCGTCGTCGGCGCCGCGCCACGCGGCCGCCCCGTCGGTCACCTGCGGGGCTCCATCGACGGCGTTGAGGGCGCCCGACCAGTCGCCGAGCACGCCGTCGAGCACGGTGCGCACGGCGCTGCGATCGATCACGTCGACGAGGGGGTCGGCCGACGCGGTGGCGCCGGCGAGAACGAGCGAGAGTGCGGTGGCGTAGCGCGCGGAGGGCATGGGTCGGGCGGCGACGATACCGCAGCGCGCGCGAGGAGACGGGCCCGTTGTGACTCAGCCCATGCCGAGGCCGCCGAGCGACCAGCCGCCGTCGGCGACGATCACCGCGCCGTTCACGTAGGCGGCCGAAGGGCTCACGAGGAAGAGCGCGATCTCGGCGATCTCGTCGATGGTGGCGAAGCGGCCGAGGGGGACCCGCGCCGTGGCCTGCGCGCGCGCCTCGTCGGTGGGCGCGAGGCGGGCCATGCCCTCGGTGCCGTCGACGGGCCCCGGGGCGAGCGAGTTCACGCGCACGCCCGAGGGCCCCCACTCCATCGCGAGCACGCGGGTGAGCATGTCGACGCCGGCCTTGGCGGCGCACACGTGGGCCTGCAGCGGCGTCGGCGCGAAGGCCTGCGGCGCGCTGATGGCGAGCACCGCGGCGCCCGGCTTGCGAAGAAACTCGAAGGCCGCGCGGCACGCGTTGAACGACCCCAGGAGGTCGATGTCGACCACGGCCTTGAAGCCGTTGGCCGACATGCCCACGGCGGGCGCGGGGAAGTTGCCCGCGGCGCCGTTCACGAGGATGTCGATGGGCCCGAAGGCCTCGTGCGTGGCGCGCAGGGCCTTGTCGAGCGAGGCGTAGTCGCGCACGTCGAGCGAGAGGCCCACCGCGGGGTGACCGAGCTTGCTGATCTCACCCGCCGCGGCCGCGGCCTTGTCGGGGTTGCGCCCGCACACCGTCACCCGCGCGCCCTGCGCCGCGAGGGCCTTGGCGATGCCGAGGTTGATCCCGCTCGTGCCGCCGGTCACGAACGCCACTTTGTCCTTCAAGATCCCGTCGCGAAACACCGTGCTCATGCGTCGCCTCCTCTTCGCCCCTTGCGCGGGCTGCGGGCGACACTTAGGCACACTCGGCAGGGCCCTGCGGCGCCAAAGCGGTTACGCACTGCGCAGCGGGTGATGGGTTGAAGGGCACCGGGTGAACGTGGTAGGCGCTCGTTCCCACGCCATGTTCAACGCGCTTACCAAGGGATTCAGGGCCGCCCGTCAGAGGCTTACGGGCATGGCCGAACTCTCCGAGGACGTCATCGACCAGGCGCTCCGCGATGTGCGCGTGTCGCTGCTCGAGGCCGACGTCGAGCTCGGGGTCGTAAAACGCTTCCTCGCCAGGGTGCGCGAGAAGATGCTCGGCCAGGTGGTGCAGGTGCGCGTCGAGCACCAGGGCCGCAAGGTGGCCGTCGCGCCCGAGCAGCTCTTCGTGAAGGCCTGCGAAGAGCAGCTCATCGCGATGATGGCCGACAGCGACCCCGAGGCGCTGCGCGAGGCCCCGAAGGGCAACCCCACCGTCGTGATGATGGTGGGCCTCCAGGGTCAGGGCAAAACGACCACGAGCGCCAAGCTCGCGCGCATGTACGCCAAGGAGGGCAAGAAGGTGCTCCTCGTTGCGGCCGACCTGCAGCGCCCCGCGGCCATCGAGCAGCTCACGGTGCTCGGCAACAAGATCGGCGTGCCGGTGTTCAGCGTGCAGGGCAGCACGGCCCTCGAGGTGTGCCGCCGCGCGCTCGCCGTCGCCCGCGTGCAGAAGAAAGACCTGGTCATTCTCGACACGGCCGGTCGCCTCGCGATCGACACCGCCCTCATGGGCGAGCTGCAGGCGATCAAAGACGAGGCGAAGCCGCAGAACATCCTGCTCGTGGTCAACGCGGCCATCGGGCAGAACGCGCTCGGCACCGCGCAGACCTTCCACGAGACGCTGGGGCTCACGGGCGTGGCGCTCACGATGCTCGACGGCGACGCCCGCGGCGGCGCGGCGCTCTCCATTCGCGAGGTCACGGGCGTACCGATCAAGTTCGCGGGCGTGGGCGAAGGCGTCGAGCAGATCGAGCCCTTCAGGCCCGACGGCATGGCGTCGCGCATCCTCGGGATGGGCGACATCGTGGGCATCGTCAACGACTTCAACCGCGTGATCACCGACACGAAGAAGGTCGAAGAAGACGCCCAGCGCATGCTCCAGGGCGACTTCACCTTCGACGACTTTCTGCAGCAGATCGAGATGATTCAGCAGATGGGCCCGCTGCAAGAGCTCTTCGAGAAGATGCCCTTCTTCTCGGAGATGGTGCCGCAAGACGTGAAGCTCGACGACACCGAGCTCGATCGCGTGAAGGCGATGATCGGGTCGATGACGAAGCAGGAGCGCAAGTACGCCGACCTCTTCAAGGAGCAGCCCACGCGCGTGAACCGCGTGGCCAAGGGCTCGGGGCGCAAGCCCGAAGAGGTCGCCGAGCTCGTCGGCAAATTCATGATGATGCGCGAGATGATGGGCGGCATCGGCAAGCAGGCGGGCTTTCTCTCGAAGCTCCCCGGGGCCAAGCAGCTCGCGATGGCGCGCAGGCTCCGCGAGATGGTGCGCGTGCAGGGCGAGAACGGCGCCATGTCGACCCTCATGCAGGAGATGCTCGAGGCGGCCGTGGCGGGCGGCGGCCCGGGCGGGCCCGGCGGCCCCGGCGACCCCATGGGCTTCATGAATCAGCTCATGGGCGGCGGCGGCGCCCCCGGGCGCGCGGCGCCCGGCGGCATGCGCCAGCGCGACGTGCGGCGCCAGCAGCGCCTCGCGAAGAAGAAGAGCAAGAAGTAACGCCGCGGAGCTCTCCGCGCGCGATGTAGCAAGCGACCGAGTTTAGAGTGGCAAATCGAGGGGATCAGATGAAGAACGCAGCCCGATGGATCGTGTGCCTCGCGCTCGGCGCGGGGTGTGTCGAGCAGCCCGCCCAGAACCGCGGCGGAGTGTCGTCACAAGAGCTCGAATCCGTGCGGCGTCGCGTGGCGAGGCGAACCGCCCCGACCCCGCAGCACCCGCTGAACATCAGCTTCGGCGGCAACAAGGTGCAGCTCATCGGCTACGACATCAACGTGACGGAGCTCCGCCCCGGGCAGAGCGTCACGGTCACCTGGTGGTGGAAGTGCAACACCGCCCCCGGCGACGGGTGGCGCCTCTTCACGCACCTCGACGACGCGAACCGCCCGCGCACCAACCAGGACAACGTGGGCGAGGTTCGCCGCGCCTATCAGCCCGAGCGCTGGCGCGCCGGCGAGTTCATCTCCGACACGCAGACCTTCGACCTCCCGGCCGACTGGGATTCTCCCGTGGTGCGCTTTCACCTCGGCATCTGGAAGGACGCCGATCGCATGACGCCTACGCCGCCCGAGGCGACCGACGGCGACCGCCGCGCCCGCGCGCTGGAGCTCCGCACCGGGGTTCAGATCCAGGTGGCCGAGATGACGGCGCCCCGCGCCGAGGGCACCATCACCGCCGACGGCCGCCTCGACGAGCCCGCGTGGCAGAACGCGGCGCGCACCGGCGCGCTCGTGAGCACCATGTCGGGCGACCCGGCCGCGGGCACCGACGCCCACGCGCTCGCGCGCCTCCTGTGGGACGATCAGAACCTCTACGTGGCCTTCGAAGTTCAAGACGAGAACCTCGTCGACCCCTCCACGCAGCGCGACGACCACCTCTGGGAGCACGACGCGGTCGAGGTGATGCTCGACCCCGACGGCGACGGGCAGAACTACTACGAGTTTCAGGTCTCGCCGCGCAACACGCGCTTCGACACCCGCTACGACCGCGCGCGTCAGCCCTCGACGCCGACGCCGGGCCACATCGATTTCAACCCCGAGACGCGCTCCGGCGTGGTGCTCGGCGCGCCGGGTACCATCGGCAACCCCGACGACAACGACGCGGGCTACACCGTCGAGTTCGTGATTCCGTGGGCGTCGGTCTCGACGGGCCTCGCGCACAATCCTCCGCAGGCCGGCGACGCCGTGCGCCTCAACCTCTTCGTGATGGACGAGGCCAAGCAGGGCGGCCACCGCTTCGCCGCGTGGAGCGCCCCGCGCACGGGTGACTTCCACGCCCTCGAGCGCTTCGGCCGGGTGACGCTCGTGGCCGCGCTGCCGACCGCCGCGCCCGCCGCCGCGCCCACGGCTGCCGCGCCCGTGGTGCCGCCGGGCGTCGTGATCGCGCCGGGCTCGCCCGAAGGGTCGGTGCAGCTGCCTCCGCTGCAGCAGAGGCGCCTCCCCGTGGCCATCGACCCCACGGCCATTCAGAACGCGGCGCGCGTCGTCCGCGGTACGAACCTCGCCGCCCCCGCGGCCGCCCCGCACTGACGGCTCCGCG
>CAISKJ010001809.1 GCA_903885885.1 uncultured delta proteobacterium | reverse complement strand
CGGATTGAGATGGATCGCGCGAGCGCTGTGATTCTCGCTGAATCCGATCGGGCAACCGAGGACCGGGACGAACTCTGGGGCGCTGCGAACGAGGACGCGTGGCGGTTGGTGGAGGCGTACGCACAGCGCGCGAAACGTTCAGGAGCCCCCTCGCGGGGCGACCTCCGACGTAAAGCCCGGGCTGAGGGGGTCAACGCCTCCGAATCCCGGCGTGAATGAGGCGCCTTCCTACACCCCTTGAAAGGGCTGAGGCACCCTCTCCCGCGATTCTCGCGGGAGAGGGTCGGGGTGAGGTCGCCGTTTCCCTCCCATCACGCCCCACCCCTTCTGGCATTCTCGCGCCGAAGGAGTTCTCTCGCATGTCGTCAACGCTCGCACCGGGTCGTCGCGTGGTGGTCTCCGAGTTCGCCGAGACGCCGCTCGAGGCCGTCGATCACGCGATGTCGCTCGCGCCCATGGAGGCTCCCGACCCGAGCGCGCTGGGGCTCCGCGACGTGATCGTGGCGGTGAAGAGCGCGGCCGTCGGCTGGGTCGACCTGCTCATGTCGAGCGGCCAGTACCAGCACATGGCGAAGCCTCCCTACACGCCGGGCCTCGAGTGCGCGGGCGAGGTCGTGTGGCGGGGCCCCGAGGCCACCGTCGCCGTGGGCGATGCGGTGATCGTCGATGGCCTCCTCGCCGGTCCGCGCTCGCTGGGGCCGTACCAGAAGTGGGGCGGCTTCGCGACCTACACCGTGGCGCCCTCGGAGGCGGTGCTTCCCATTCCCGGTGGGCTGTCGTTCGACCAGGCCGCGGCCCTGCTCGGGAGCTACGAGACGGCGTACCACTGCCTCGTCACGCGCGGTCGCCTGCAGGCGGGCGAGACGGTGCTCAGTCACGGCGCGTCGGGGGCCACAGGGCTCGCCGCGGTGCAGATCGCGAAGATCCTCGGCGCCACGGTGATCGCCACGGGGCGCTCGCCCGAGAAGCTCGCGCTCGTGGCGGCCGAAGGGGCCGATCACGTGATCGCGTGCAAGGGCGACGACGGCGGCGTGCGACCCTTTCGCGACGACGTGAAGGCCATCACGGGCGGCGCTGGGGTCGACGTGGTGTACGACGCCGTCGGCGGCGACATCTCGCTCGAGAGCCTGCGGTGCGTGCGCTTCGGGGCGCGCTTTCTTGTGGTGGGCTGGGCGTCGACGCCCTTCGTGGCGAAGGGCAAGGGGCAGCGCGGCGCGCCCAACGCCAACATGCTGCCCACCAACCTCATCATGATGAAGAGCCTCGACGTGCTCGGGTGCCCGACGGCCATCTCGACGATGATGGATCCGTCGAGCCGCGCGCCGCGCCTCGCGCAGGTGCTGGCGTGGGCCGACGCGGGCAAGATCCGACCGTACGTGTCGCACACGTACCCGCTCGACGCGTTCAAGACGGCCCTGCGCGCGAAGTGGGAGGGCGCCGTGACGGGCGGCGCCGTGCTGCACCCGTAGTCAGCGCGTCGGGGTGCCGGGCGCAGACGAGCCCCCACCCCACGCTGCCGCGCGCCCCGCCCCGCGGTGCGAGGGCAGGGCTGTGCCGACTGCGGGCGGGAGTCTCGACTGTCGAGGCACGCGGCTGCCCTTGCGCTGCAAGGGCTTGCACCGAGGTCTCCCCGGCGCGCCAGGCGTCCG
>CAISKJ010001808.1 GCA_903885885.1 uncultured delta proteobacterium | reverse complement strand
GGTGCGCAAGGGCGACGTCACCGCGAAGCCCAACCCCGCGGTGAAGGAGTACAAGGCCGCCCTCGAGGCCCTCTTTCCGAAGAAGCCCGAGGCCGTCGAGAAGATCGAGAAGATGCTCCCGACGGTGGCCATCCCGCGCGTGGTCGAGGCCAGCACCGACGACGCCGTGGTGCGCGCCGCGCAGAAGCGGCAAGACCTTCTGCGCAAGATCAACGCGGCGCAGAACCCCAAGGCGATCTCCGACACGATCGACACCTTTCTGGGCGCGGGCTTCACGCTCCCCGACGACCAGGAGATTCACCTGCAGATGCTCGAGCACCGCGACGAGGAGCGCGTGCGCGAGGCCCTCACCCGCCTCGAGCACCTTCTCATGGGGCAGGTGCCCAAGCGCAAGCCCGTGCTCGTGCAGCGCCTGAAGCGCCTCGAGGAGCACGCCGACGAGGACGCCACGCGTACGGCCGCCGCGCAGCTTCGCCGCAAGGTCGCCTGAGGGGTCTTCCGCGCGGCGCAACCGTGCGACACTCCGCGGCCATGCCGCGCCCCTCTGCGCTCCTCGCGCTCACCTCCGCCCTCGCACTCTCGCTCACGGCCTGCGACGACGCAGCGCCCACTACGACGCCGCGCGACGCCGCGGCCGAGCTCGCCGCGCCCGACGACGTTGTCGACGCCGCGACGCCCGACGTCGAGGCTCCCCTCGAGCCCGTCACCGTAAGCCTCTTCGAGCGCACGCACGTGTACTTCGCGGGCGCCGACAACCGTCGCTCCGTCGACGGCACCGCCACCTTTCCCACGGCCCGCTACGCGCGCGCGACCCTCACGCTCACCCTCGCGTGCCCGTCGGGCCGCTGCGACGCGTGGGATCGCGTGGCCTCGCTCTCGCTCCTCGACGGCGGCGAAGACGGCGGCGCGGCGACCGAGCTCGAGCTCGCGCGCTTCGTCACCCCCTACGGCGTCGGCGGCACGTGGACCCTCGACGTCAGCGACCTCATGCCCCTCTTTCGCGGCGAGCGCCGCACGCGCGTGTTCATCGACACGTGGGTGGGCCCCGGCAACGCCTCGGGCAACGGCTGGCTCGTCACGGCCAACATCGCCTTCGAGCCCGGCGTGAACGAGCACCCCACCGAGACGGTGATCCCCCTGGGGTGGACCAACGCCGTCTACGGCGACCCCATGCGCCCCATCGAGACGCAGCTCGCGCCGCGCACCGTCACCGTGCCCGCGGGCGTCGGCGGCGCGAAGGTGTGGGTCACCACCACGGGGCACGGCCAGGGCAACCGCGACAACTGCGCCGAGTTCTGCTCGCGCACTCACACCGTGCGCTTCGACGACCAGCGCTTCGACCAGCCCCTGTGGCGCGACGACTGCGCCGCCAACCCGATCCGCAATCAGCGCGGCAACTGGCAGCCCTCGCGCGCGGGCTGGTGCCCCGGTGACATCGCGCGCCCCTGGGTGGTCACGCTCCCCGCGGCGCCCGCGGCGGGATCGCACACCGTCGCGTACGACGTCGACGCGTACGTGAACACCTGCCGCCCCGGGTCTACACCGTGTACGGGCTGCGTGTTTCGCACGAGCTGCGACTACAACGACTCGTCGCACACGGAGCCGTACTACCGCGTCGCGGCCTACCTGCTTCTCACGCGCTGAGCGGTCTTCGTAGTTCGGAGAGAGGGGGCCTCCGGTCGCGCGCAACGGGCAGCGACCGGAGGCAAGAGACGGAGCGCTACTCGTCGTCGTCTTCGCCGTGGCGCGGCGTCACGAGGAGCTCGCCGTTGGGTCCGTCGCGGCGCACCACGTAGACGCGGCGCGCGACCACGTCGTCGTCTTCGCGCGCGACCACGGCC
>CAISKJ010001807.1 GCA_903885885.1 uncultured delta proteobacterium | reverse complement strand
GATCTCTCGCGCGGCCGCCCCCGCGGCGTCAGCGCAGGCGGGCGCGCAGGGGCCGCGGTGGACGGCGGGAACGGCGCTGCAGACGATCCTCGACGACGCGCGCGCGCAGGGGCTCCCGGCCGCCACCGTGTCGCCCTCGCACGAGCCCGTGAGCGCGCGGCGCCCGACGGTGAGCTACGACGCGAGCGCGCGCACGCTCACGGTGTTTCGCGCGCACCCCGCCGTGGTCGCGCTCGACGGCGGCGACGCGCTGCGGGCCGCGCGCTTCCTCGCGCTCGCGGCCTTCGGGGCGATCCGTCGTGCGGGCGGAGGGGTCACCGGCGCCCACGAGGCGGGCCTCGTCGAGAGTCTCCTCGTGCAGGCGAGCGAAGAGCGCACGAAGCGCTCGCGCTGAGAGGGTTTCCACGTCGACACCCTCTGAGGGTTTACGGCAGCGCGTCGGCGCTCACGTCGGCGCTCACGGTCTCGCCCGCGCGCACCGTCACCCGCACCTCGCGCTCAGCACCGCCGCCCACCGGAACCACGCGCAGCGCATACACGCCCGGCGACATCGCGACCCCGCGCAGCGGCGCGCGCCCGAGACGTCGCTCGCCAACGTACACATCGGCCGGCGCGCTCGCCGAGAGCGTGAGAAATCCCTCTACCCGGCGCGACCCATCGTCGACGCCCCCAGCGGGACGCGGCGCGACGACGCGCGGCGGCACAACCACGGGCGGCGCCCGCACCACCGGAGGCGCTTGCACCACCGGAGGCGCTCGCACCACCGGAGGCGCTTGCACCACGGGCACCGGGCGCGCCGCATCGGCATCGTGCGCGGGGCGCGGGCGCGCCACGGGGGCCCGCGGGGCATGCGCGGGTACGACGCGCGCGGGCGGACGCGCGAGGGGCCGCGGCTGCGGGTTGTCGTACCAGATGTGCACCATCACGCCGCCCATCGCGAAGAGGCCGACGAGGGTGGCATAGTCGGCCCATCGGCTGCGCCGCGGCGGCACCGGGAGCGGCGCGGGGAGCAGGTCGCGCTGAATGGGCGGCGGGGTAAACTGCGGCGTGTGGAGCAGGCGCAGCGGCGCGCCGATGGGCGGCAGCGCGGTGCCGATGTCGTGCGAGGCCGTCGCCCGGCGCGTGAGGGGAATGACGTGCGCGGCGTCCTCGGCGGCGCGCGGCGCCATGGCGCGCGTGGGCTGGTCGCGCAGCTCGTCGTCGTCGTCGACGGCCGACGCGCGGGGCGCGGCGCGCAGACGCGTGGGGTCGTCGCTCGCATCGGGGCCGGGGATGCCGATGCCCATGGCGACGGTGTTGGCGTCGGCCACCTCGATGGTGGAGTTGCGCGGCGCCGACTGCCACTGCGCGATGAGGTCTTCGAAGGGCGCGTCGCCCTTGCGAAGGTAGCGGTCGCGCCAGGCGATCTGGTCGGCGAAGAGAGCCTGCATGAACTCGCCGACCTCGCTCACCCCCGTGGCGTGGCCGGTGCTGTTGAGCCACGCCTCGAGCGCGCGCGTCAGGTCGAGCGCGGTGGCGTAGCGCTTCTCTTTGTCGCGCTCGAGGGCGCGCAGCACAATGGCCTCGAGCTCGGGCGGATACCCCTCGCGCAGCCGCGACGGCCGCGTGATCGGGTCGCGCGTAATGGCGAACACCGTCTGCGCGTCGGTCTGACGGCGGAAGAGCCTGCGCCCCACGGTCACCTCCCAGAGCACCACGCCGAGGGCCCACACGTCGGTGCGGCGGTCGACGTTGCGCTCGTGGAGCTGCTCGGGAGACATGTACGCGAGCTTGCCCTTGAGCTCGCCCGTGGCGGTGCGCTCGTGCTCCTGCACGCTCGAGCGCGCGACGCCGAAGTCGACCGTCTTCGAGGTGCCTGTGTAGGTCACGAAGAGGTTCTCGGGTGACACGTCGCGGTGCACCACGTTGGCGGGCGAGCCGTCGACGTCGCGCATCTCGTGGGCGGCGTGCAGGCCCCGCGCGGCGTCGGCCACCACGCGCACGCCGAGCTCGAGCGGGAGCGAGCCCTGCGCCCCCCAAGCGCGCCGCGCGACGGCCCCCAGCGTCTCGCCGTGGAGGTACTCCATGGCGATGTAGAAGGTGCCGTCTTCGTCGCCGAAGTCGAACACGGTGCAGAGGTTGGTGTGATCGAGCTGCGCCGCGAGCCTCGCCTCGTCGAGGAACATCGCGAGGAAGCGCTCGTCGGTGGCGATGTTGGGGTGAATGATCTTCAGCGCGACCCACTTGCTGAAGCCCACCGTCGTGTCGAGACGGGCGAGGTACACCGACGCCATGCCGCCCTGGGCGATGCGGTAGCACACCCGGTAGCGACCGAGGCGCGGTACATCGGTCCCACTCCGGGCGCTCGGTCGGTCGGGTACCGGAGCCATCGGTCGTCTGAACCTATACCACCGTTCGGTGATAACTCGGAGGTTTGGATGCGGTGAAATCCCCTACGAGAAGCGCACCGTAGGGGGAAGGGCGCGGGCGATCAGCGGAGGGAGCGAGCGCCGATCACGACGGCGGGGCGCACGCCCGCGCGCATCGGCGCGGTGCCCGGGGTCGGGGCGAGCGTGATCTCGAGCATGTTGCCGCGCGAGCGGGCCACGAAGGGCGGCGCGGCCTCGCGGAAGCGCAGCGTGAGGCTCGCCCCCGCGGCGCCGTTGAGCACGCCCGCGCCGGCGATGCGCGGGTCTTGCGACACGAAGGGCGCGGCCATGTCGAGCGAGTGCCGACCGGGCACCGTGAGCACGATCTGGGCGCCGCGCGCGCCGACGCCCTGAATGGCCGCGACGGGGCCGTTCATCCGCAGGCGCAGCACGGTTCCGGTGCGCACCGCGGGGTTGCCGAACACCACCGGGCGCACGGGCCCCTGGGCGACGTTCATCGCCTGCGCGGGCTGCACCGCGCGCTGCATCGGGGCCACCGGGCGCTGCGCCATCGGCGCAGGCCGCTGGAGCGCCGGCGGAAGAAACCGCGCCCCGCGCTGCGTGGCGTTCTGAATCATCGGCGCCTCGGCCTCGCCCTCGGCGTTCGACGCCGCCGCGGCGAGGTCGGCGGAGCGACGACGACCGGCCACCCAGCGCGGCTCGGGCTGCGCGGGCGCTCCCTCCGCGGGCTCGGCCTGCAGCGACGGATCCGCCGCCCCGAGCTCGCCCACCGCGTTCGGGTCCGCGGGCACGGCGGGGTCGGTCACCGCGCTCAGGTCCGGCGCGTTGGGGTCGGCGCTCACGCCCGCGTCGGTGCTCACCGCCACCTGCGGGCGCGGCGCTTCGACCGTGGGGCCGCTCGACGAGGCGTAGGCCACGATGCCCGCCGCGACCACCACGCCGACGGCGGCGTAGAGGCCCACCTTGCGGTTGCGCTTGCCGTGGT
>CAISKJ010001806.1 GCA_903885885.1 uncultured delta proteobacterium | reverse complement strand
CTTTGCGGGCTCCTCGGACTTTGCGGGCTCCTCGGACTTCGCGGGCTCCTCGGACTTCGCGGGCTCCTCGGACTTCGCGGGCTCCTCGGACTTCACAGGTTCCACAGCCGCTACGGGCTCTTCGACCTTCGCGGGCTCTTCGACCTTCGCGGGCTCTTCGACCTTCGCGGGCTCCGCAGCCTTCGCGGGCTCTTCGACCTTCGCGGGCTCCGCAGCCTTCGCGGGCTCGATATGCGGCGTTTCGACATCGATGGGCCGCGTCGACGGGGGCGGCGGAACCGACGCCGTCTTCGTCGTGAGCGAGCGCGGAGGCATCACACCGGCCTTCGGAGCTTCGGCCTTCGGAGCTTCGGCCTTCGGAGCTTCCTGCTTCTTCGCGTCGGAGTCCTCGAAGGTCTTGAGCTTCTCGAGCGCGTTGTCGATCTCGCTGCGCGTGGCCACCTTGGTGGGGCCCTCGTCGGCCTTGCGCCCCTCGGCCTCGCGCGCCACGGCGAGCGCCTGCTCGAGCATCCCCGCGGGCGCGGCCACGCCCATGATCGTCGCCTTCTGCGTCGGCATCGGCGCGGCGTCCTTGCGCGGCGCGGCCTCGTTCACCTGACGCAGCGCCTCGCCGAGGAGGGCGTTCATCTGCCGCATCATCGTGCGGTCGCCCTCGGCGGGCATCTCCTTCGACGGGTTGGTCGAGCCGAAGAACGCGCTGTGCGACTCGCCCGCGTTCGACGGCGGCGGCACCGTGGCGCCCGTGCGAATGTTTTCGAAGTGGGGCCCGGCGTCTTCGCCCTTGAGCGCCACGATGCGCTCGATCACGGGCTGCGACACCTCGTCGATCTTCAAGAAGCGAATGCCCATGCCCGCGGGGTTCTCCGCGGAGGCCTCGCCCTCTTCGCGGCGCTTGACCACGCGCCCCACGGCGGAGATCACGGGCGAGGCATCCTCGAGCAGAATCTCGACCTTGAGCAGCGTGCCGAGCGCCGGGGGCTTGGCGCTCTTGATCCACATGCCGCTGCGGGAGATGTCGCGCGAGTACTTCTCGATAAACTCGTCCAGCGTGCGACTCTTGTACTTGGCCCTGAGCACCGGGGCCTTCACGCGCTGGTCCTTCTTCGTGTCTTCCGCCATGGGCTCCATCATCTCCAACGCGCCGCGCGCAGTTCGCTACCCCAGTGATTCGTGAGCACGAATCACAGCAAGCCAACGACACCCCTGCGGGCGCGGCGCCATTCTCGCAGAAGGTGACCCGCGAAGACCAGTTCAGAGTGAGCGCCGACCCTCGAGGGCCCTGCCCAGGGTGATCGGGTCGACGAACTCGAGCTCGCCCCCGTGCGGCACGCCGCTCGCGATGCGCGTGGTGGTGACCCCCGCGCTGCGGAGCGCCTCGGCGAGGTACAGCGACGTGGCCTCGCCCTCGACCGTCGGCGGCGTCGCGAGGATCACCTCGCGCACCCCCTCGCGCTGAATGCGCTCGATCAGCGCGCCCAGGGGAAACTCCGCGGGCCCGACGCCCCCCAGCGGGTCGAGCAGCGCGTGCAGCACGTGGTAGCGCCCCATGAACACCCGCGCGCGCTCGATCGCGTCGGCGTCCATCGGGCGCGCTACCACGCAGAGCGTGTCCGTCGCGCGCCGCGGGTCGGCGCAGATCCCGCACAGCTCCCGCGACGTGTACGCCCCGCACGAGGCGCAGCGGCGCACGCGCGTCGACAGCGTGGCGAGGCTCTGCCCGAGCGCCTGCGCGTAGTCGACCTCGGCGGCCAGCATGTGAAACGCGATGCGCCGCGCCGACTTCTCGCCCACGCCGGGGAGCCGCACCAGAAGCCGTACGAGCTCGTTGATCGGGTCGCCGGTGTCGTCCATGAGAGGGGGCACGCTACGCCGTGACGGCGCTCAGAGCACGCCCGGGAGCTTGAGCCCGCCGGTGGCCTTGGAGACCTCTTTCTCCATCTCTTCGGCGGCGAGCTTGAGGGCCGAGTTGACCGTGCCCGCGACGGCGTCCATCGCCAGCTCGCGGTCGCTCGCGAGGAGCTCCGGATCGACCTCGATGCGCGTGATCTCGCGGCCGAGGGTGGCCGTGACCTTGACCTTCTCGTTGGCGCCGGTGGCCGTCACGGTGCGGTCTTTGTTGGTCTTCTGCGCCTCTTCGACCTTGCGCTGCAGCCAGGCCGCCTGCTTCATGAGCTCGTTGATGCCACCGCGAAACTGCTGGATCGCCATCGGTTCGACCGTCCCGTGAAAAATGGAGCGGGACGTTACATCGTTCCGCCCGCGAGCGGAACGCCGCACGTCGCAGGCCCAGGGCTGAGAGAGGGAGCGTGTGGGCGCGCGCTCAGATGCCGAGGCCGCCGAGGCCGAGCGGGTCGTCGGCCGGTGTGGTGGCGGCGGGCGTGGTCGGGGT
>CAISKJ010001805.1 GCA_903885885.1 uncultured delta proteobacterium | reverse complement strand
GCGCGCCATCGCGGCGGCGCGCGTGAAGCTCGACGCAGAGAAGGCCGCGGCCGCGCAGAGCAGCTCGCGCGCCTCGAGCACCACCGCGCACCACGACGAGGCCGACAACCTCTCGCCCGCCGCGGCGCTCGCGGCTCGCGCGCACGGGGCCAACGAGGCGCGGCACCAGAGCGCGCGCACCGACGGGAGCGAAGACCTCTCGCCCGCCGAGGCCCTCAACGCGCGCACCGCGGGGGCCTTCGAGCGCAACGGGGCAGGGCGATGACTCGCCGCGCCCGCCTCGCATTCTGGCCTCTCTCGCCTCGAAAGCCGTCGATCGACGTAGAGACCAGCAACGGCACCGTCGCCCGCGTCGAGGTGTCATCGCCCCCCGTCTACCGCCTCCCCGACTTCTACCGCCTCGCGCTGGCGTCGGGCGTCACGGGCATGGCGAGCGTGTCGTACACCGGCCGCGTGGCCGCGCCCCTGCGCGAACACTTCGACCTCGCGGTGCGTGTGCGCGAGTCGACCACGACGGCCAACGCCAACGCGCGGGTGATGCTCGCGGCGGGCCGCGGCGTCGTGGTGTCAGGCTCGGGCACCGTCACCAGCGGCGGGTACGGCTCGCTCACGGATCGCATGGTGGCCGCGTGCATCACGGGCGCGGGGCGCGTCGAGCTCGGGTACATCGAAGACGGCACGTGGAACGAGCTCGCGAGCGTGAGCACCGGGCCCACCACGACGGAGATTCGCTCCGCGCGCGGCGTGTGGCTTCGCCTGGTGCGTACCCCCGTCGCGGTCGCGGCGTGGTGGGGCATCGGAGAGAGCGATGATGCACTGCCCCGGCGATGGACGTGCGCGGCCGTTGAGCGCGACGTCACCGCCCTGACCATGAGCTCCGGTATCGCCGCGGCGCGCGTCTCCGTCGAGGTGTCGACGGGCATCACGGGCGGGGCCGCGTACGAGCTGCGCGACGGCGCATGGTTGTTCCCCGTCGACGGGTTCCCCGGGCCGCACCCCTACGGCCCCGCGAAGCACCCGCCCACCAACTCCGACGACGGGTCTTCGACCTTCGAAGCAGACCTGCCCTACGAAGACAACGAGTCGCACGCCCCCGCCGTCTGGTGAGCCCCCATGACGCGCCCCTCTGCACCCCTCTTCGCTCCCATCGACGGCCGCGCGAGCGAGTCTTTCCCTTCGTGGCCCACCCTTCCCAGCACGGCGCGCGAGGCGCTTCTCTCGTGGCTTCACCCGCGCGACATGATCGGGACGCAAGCGACGCCGTCGCACCTCCCCGCCGTAGGGGGCGACCTCGCCGCGACGCACCGCGCGGAGCGCACTGGTAGCCTCGTGCGGCTCTCGCCCCTGTCTCGCCCCGCTTCCGGGGCGTGGCTTCACGGCGAACTTCTGCGCGCGACGCTTCTCGACGCCGCGCAGTGGAGCGCCGCGGGGCGCCCCTCGCTCGGTCGCCCGGCGACCTTCGAAGAGTTCCCGGCGATGATCGCCGCGGGCGTTCCGGGGGAGACGCGCTACGCGGCGGGCGACGCGTACACGACGCTGGCCGACGCCGTCGCAGCCCTCGACGGCGCTTCGCTCGTGGTGCTGGCCGTCGAGAACGACCGGCGCGCGGCGCTCATGCACCCCGCAAAGCGGGCCTTCTGCGAGGCCTTCAACGTGTTCGTGGTCGCCTGACAGACCCCGCGCGGCTCCTACAGCGCCGCGGGCGCTCCCATCAACCACACCTCGCCGACCATCGCCGACGCCGTAGCGCCCTCGACGCCCACCAGGGCGCCGTGCGTGCTCGTGGCGGGCGCGGCGACCCGCGCGACGAAGTTCTGTACGCGCTCGGCGCCGCTCGCGATGGGGCGGGTGTAGACGGGCGACGAGAGCACGGTCGCGGTCGCAGAGAGCATCACCCCGGGCGCGAGCGGACACCCGAAGTCCGCGGGCTCCATGCGGGCGTTGAACGAGGCGACGCCGCACCCTCTCAGACAGCCCGACGGCCCGCAGGCGTCGAAGGCGATACTGGGGCTCCCCGTGCCCGCGTTGGTGTAGCGCACGTTTCGGGCCTCGAGGTAGACGGCGGCGGGCGCACCGGGCGTGAGGCCCTCGACGCGCAGCGCCACGCGCACGCTTCGGGTCGCGCGCTCTTCGGTGAGCATCGGCGGGGGGCCGATGTCCGCGGGCACGCTCGGCGCGTCGGCGCTGGCGTCGAGCTGCACCCCGTCGGGCGCGGCGTCGAGCTGCGCGGCGTCGGGGGGCGCGTCGACAACAACTGCAACGTCGACGTCGGCCGCGGGCGACGCATCGGCCCCGACGTCGACGGCGGTCCCGTCGAGCTGCACCGCGTCGCCGCCCGCGTCGACCGGCGCGGCGCACGAGCACACCGACCACACCCCCGCGGGGCTGCACTCCTGCGCGCCCGTCGCGCCGCCCGCGCACGCACACGACTGCGCGCGCCCTATCTCGCACCGGGCGCCCGTCGGGGCCTCGCTCCCGCACGCCACCAGGAGCCCCACGAGCACCACGAGCAACCCGCCGCTTCGCATGGGCGCGAAGGTAGGGCAGTCACGCCCCGCCGTCACGACTCCATCACCCGCCCATCACCCGCAGTCACGCGCGCGCCGTCGAGGCCGCGGGCCGTCGCAGTCACCGAAGCCGCGCCCGTCGTCGGCCTGGTGCCAGCGACGGAGCGAGCTGCAGAACGCCAGCGCCGCGACGGGCCCGTCGTCGGAGGCCTCGCGCGACGCACCCGAGCGCCACGAGCTGCACCAGGGCGGCGACCTCGACGGCCCCGGGCGTCGTTGGGAGCTCCCGGCGACGAAGGGCCCGTCGCGCCCGAGCTGGTGCGCGTCGACGTCGGGCCGGCTGCTCCCTCCCCGCGGGCCGTGCTCGAGCGGGAGCGCCTCGACGGGGGCCACGAGCTCGCAACGCTCCCGAAGTTGGCGCGCGCAGGTTCTGCCCCGGCGACCTCGACGGCGACGCGGGCCCCGATGCCCACGAGCACAGCGCCCGCCGCGCAGTGCGACCGCAGTGCAGAGGCCCGTGCGCGCGGAGTGTCACTCCGACCCGCGGGGCCTCGACGTGTCGCCCTGCGCCCGCGTGCCATGGCGTGTCTGCTTTGACGCAGCGCCCTGGTGCGCCCGTCGAG
>CAISKJ010001804.1 GCA_903885885.1 uncultured delta proteobacterium | reverse complement strand
TCGACGCGCTTCTTGTCGCGCACCGCCGCGACGCCGAAGAGGTCTTTCACGTTGAGCACGCCGAGGCCGCGCACCTCGAGGTGGTTCTTGAGCAGCTCGGTGGCCATGCCGTACACGTTCTCGGGGGGGCGCAGGGTGCAGTCGACCACGTCGTCGGCCACGAGGCGGTGGCCGCGCTGCACGAGCTCGAGCGCGCACTCGCTCTTGCCGATGCCGCTCTTGCCCAGGAGGAGAATCCCGACGCCGAACACGTCGATGAACACACCGTGCACGCGCGTGTGGAGCGCGAGCTGGTCGTCGAGCCAGCTGTGAATGGCGTTGATGGTGATCGAGCTGCGCGCGGGCGACACGAGCACCGGACACCCGTGCGCGTCGCCCACGGCCACCAGCTCGGGGAAGGGCGCCAGGCCGCCGGTGACCACCACGCAGGGCAGCGAGCGGCCGATGAACGCGTCGAGCGCCGCGTGCCGATCGGCGGGGCTCATGCCCTCGAGGAAGCTCATCTCGGTGGCGCCGAGGATCTGCACGCGCCGCGGCGAGAGGCCTTCGAAGTGCCCCACGAGCGCGAGGCCCGACTTCTGAATGCGCGTATGCGCGATCACACGGTCGAGGCCGCGCGCGCCCGCCACCAGCTCGAACGCGAGGCGCAGCGCGCCCGGTTCAGCCAGGGCCCGCACGGTGACCACCCGCGGGGGCGGAGGCGAGGTGTGCACGCCGGTTGCCATGCGTTGCGACCATAACACGAACGGTCGCGTAGCCCGCGCGCCCTCTACACGACGCCGAAAATGTCTGTCGCCGCCGCGCGCTGCTACTTCTCTTTGCGCGGGAAAACCCCGACGAAGCTCACCTGCGTGTTGTGGGCCCACGAGGTGAAGCGCTTGCGCGCCTCGCGGGCGGCGCCGCCGGCCATGAACATGGCCTCTTGCACCACGTCGACGTCGGGGAGCGACGCGAGGCGGCTCGGGGGGACGAGCCCCGCGTCGGCGACGATGCGCCGCAGGGCGCGGGCGCGGTCGAGGCGTCGTGCGACGGCGTCGCGGTCGCCGGCGTCCATCGCGTCCCACGCGGAGCGCACCTCGGCGAGGGTGCGCTGCACGAGCAGCTCCCACGCGACCTTGATGCGCGATTCGAAGAGGCCCTCGTGGGCGGGGATGGTGAGCGTCTGCCGCTCCGTCTCGACCTCCGCCGACTCGTCGCGCCGCGCGCCCAGCGCGAAGCCCACGGCCGTCTTCTGCCCCGCCACGAGCGCGGGCGCGCTCTGCACGCGCTGCCCGCTCGCCGTCGCGACGCCGAGCACCGCGTCGGGCGACCCGTGCCCCAGGGCCGCGGAGAAGAGCACCGCGCGCGGGTTGTCGTACGTGATGGACCCGACGCGCACCACGAGGGCGCGGCCCTCGGGCCGACACGTGTACCGGTGCAAGAGCTCGGCGCGCTCGACGCGCGGCGACAGCGCGAGCATCACGCTCACGTCGCGGGCCACCACGGACTTGGCGCCGTCGACCTCGGCGGCCACCACGTCGCCGAGCACGCCCTCGTCGCGCACGTAGTGAAAGCGCCCGTCGCCGGCCTGCGCGAGGGCCGAGCAGAGCTTCTCGTCGATGCCGTCGCCGATGCCCACCACGCCGGTCTCGACGCCGCGCGCGAACCCCTCGGCCACGCGGGCGCGCAGCGCGTCGGGCTGCGTCTCGCCGCGCGAGGGGTACCCGTCGGTGAGCACCAGCACCCGTCGCAGGGCCCCGGGCATGAGCACCCGGAGCACCGCCTCGCTGGCCTCGCGCCACCCGCCGCCGAGGTTGGTGCCCACGCCCGTGGCGAGGCGGTCGAGGGCGCGGTGCGCGTTGGCATGGCCCTCCTCGTCGAGGGCCGAGGGGCCGAAGACCACGCGCGCGCTGCGGTCGAAGGTGACCACCGCGAGGCGGTCGTTGGGGCCCAGCGACGAGAGCACGTTGCGCGTGGCCTGCAGCGCGAGGGCGAAGCGGGTGCCGCGCATCGAGCTCGACGCGTCGATGGCGATGGCGAGGCACAGCGGCGCGCGCGACTCCGAGGCCCGCGGCTGCAGCGCGGGCGCGACGCCGTCGGGGCGCTGCCCGGCGACCTCGAGGAGCACGAACACGTCGCGGTCGGTGCCGCCCAGTTCGGGAAAGCGCGCAGCGTGAGATTCGAGCGTGAGGGGCATCGGTGCGACGGTCCCTGGGATCGAGGTGCGGGATGTTGTGAGCGCCGAGGTCGGAGCGGTCAGGAGCCCGCGATGGTCATGCGGCCCACGCGGATCGTGGGCGACGCGACGCCCGACTTCAGGTCGAGATCGTCGCCGACCGCGTCGATGCGCGCCAGCAGCTCCTGGAAGTTCAGCGAGATGGTGATCTCGCTCACCGGGAAGGCGAGCTCGCCGTTCTCGATCCAGTATCCGAGGGCGCCGCGCGAGAAGTCGCCCGTCACGGCGTTGAAGCCGAAGCCCATCATGCTCGTGACGTAGAGCCCCTGCTTCGTCGACCGCACGATCTCGTCGTGGCTGGCCGTGCCCGGCGCGAGGAAGAAGTTCGACACGCCCGCCCCGGTGCCCGTGGCGCTCGCCGCGCTGCCGGTGCTCTTCATCCCGAGCTTGCGGGCGGAGTACGTGTCGAGCAGGTACGTCTGCAGCACGCCCTTGTCGACCACCACGTTGCGCCGCGCCGCGAGGCCGTCGCCGTCGAAGGGCTTGGACCCCGGGCCCGACACGATGAGCGGGTCGTCGACGATGGTGACGAGGTCGCTCGCCACGCTCTGCCCCAGCTTGTCGATGAGAAAGCTCGACCGGCGGTAGATGGCGTCGCCCGTGATGCACCCCGCGAAGGATCCGAGCAGCGAGCGCGCCGCGTCGGGGTCGAAGACCACGGGGGCCTCTTGCGTGGGCACCTTGCGCGCGCCCAGGAGGGCCACGGTGCGCCGCGCGGCCTCGCGCCCGACGGCCTCTTCGTCTTCGAGCTTCGCCAGCACGCGGCGCGCCGACCAGTAGCCCGACGTGCGGTTCTTGCCGCCCTCGTCGGCGGCCACGGGCGACACCGAGAGGCTCGCGTAGCTGCCGTGGTAGCCGCCGCGAAAGCCGCCGCTGGTGGCCATCACGAAGCCGCCGGTGGTGCGCCCGAAGCTGGCGCCCTCGCTGTTGGTGATGCGCGCGTCGGCCTCGCGGGCGGCCTTCTCGGCGCGGCGCGCGCGGGCCACGGCCTCGGCCGCCGTCACACTCCCGCAGGCGGCGTCGTAGAGGGCGAGGTCGGGGTACGACTTCGCGAGCTCGGCGGGGTCGGGCAGGCCCGCGCTGGGGTCTTCTTGCGAGAGGTCGCAGAGCTCGAGCGCGTCGCTCACGAGGCGCGCGAGCCCCACGGCGGTGAGGTCGTTGGTGGAGCTCGTGGCGATGCGCTGACCCTTGAAGGCGCGCACCGAGATCGACTGCGTGCCGGCCTCTTCGACGAGCTCGGTCTCGTCCATGCGAACGCGCACCGAGAGGTCTTGCCCCGCGCGCGCGACGACCTTCGCGTCCGTGGCGCCGCCCTTCAAGAGCCGCGAGAGAACGTCTTCGACGAGGGTGCTGAGCTTCTCTTGGTTCATCGTTACTTCCCGATCGCCGTGCCGCCGACGGTCATCGCCGAGATCTTGATCGTGGGGCAGCCGACGCCCACGGGCACCGACTGACCGTCCTTGCCGCAGGTCCAGATGCCGTCGCTCACCTGCAGGTCGTTGCCGAGCATGGTGACCTTGCCCAGCGCGTCGGGCCCGTTGCCGATGAGGTTTACGTCCTTGAGCGGCGCCGTGAGCTTGCCGTCTTCGATGAGGTACGCCTCGGAGATCGAGAACACGAAGTCGCCCGACGCGATGTCGACCTGACCGCCGCCGAAGCGCTGCGCGTACACGCCGCGCTTCACCGACTTGATGATCTCCGCCGGGTCGTGCGGGCCCGCGAGCAGCAGCGTGTTCGTCATGCGCGGCAGCGGCGCGCAGCGGAAGCTCTCGCGGCGCCCGTTGCCCGAGGGCGCGAGCCCGTAGTGCTTCGCCGACAGCTCGTCGTGGAGGTATCCGCGCAGCGTGCCGCCCTCGATGAGCGTGGCCGACGTGCCCACGTTGCCCTCGTCGTCGACGTTGATCGACCCGCGGTTGTGGTCGAGGTCGCCGCGGTCGACCACGGTGCACAGCGACGACGCCACGGGCGTGCCGATGCGGCCCGAGTAGTTGCTCGTGCCCTTGCGGTTGAAGTCGGCCTCGAGGCCGTGCCCCACGGCCTCGTGGAGAAGAATCCCCGAGTCGCCGGGGGCCAGCACGACCTCCATCTCGCCAGCGGGGGCCTCGCGCGCGTCGAGCATCGCGATGGCGACGCGCACCGACTCGCGCGCGTGGTCTTCGGGCGACTTGCCGGGCTCGCTGAAGTACTCGAGCCCCTTGCGGCCGCCGCCGCCCGACGAGCCCGCCTGGCGGCGCCCGTCGTGCTCGGCGATGGCGCGCACGCCGAAGCGAATCATGGGCTGCACGTCGCGCACGAAGCGCCCGTCGCTGGTGGCCACGAGGATCTCGCGGAACGACTCGGCGAACGACGCCTCGACGCGCTGCACGCGCGAGTCGGCGGCGCGCGCGGCGCGGTCGGCCTCGAGCAGCATGGTGCGCTTGAGCGTGCCCGCGGCGAGCACCGAGGGGAGCTCGACGCGGTATCGGTCGGGGTGCGCGCGCTCGGTGATGGCCGCCACCGCGAGGGCCTCGCCCTCGGCGATCTGCGCGGCGGTCTCGGCGCAGCGCACGAGCGAGGGCCACTCGAGGTCTTCGGTGTAGGCGTAGCCCGCCGCGTAGCCGCGGCGCACGCGGATGCCCACGCCGAGCGAGACGCCGCGGCTGGCGCTCTTCACGATGCCCTCGTCGAGCACCAGGGAGGCGCCGAGGGCAAACTCGGCGAAGAGGTCGGCGTGGTCGCCGCCGCGGCGGAGCGCGATCTCCAGGAGCTTCCTGGCGCGCTCGGGGTCGATCTCGTAGGGACCGCCGGGCGCGAAGGGCGCGCGCAGCGGAGCGGTAGAGGCGTCGAGGGTGTTGCTCATCTCAGGGTCGCGGAGTGTAGTACCAACCGCCCCCCGCGAAAGGCCCGAAGCGCACCCGCGGCCATCGAGCGCACGCTCCGCCGGAGCGGAACACGTGTGCCGCTCGAGCGGAAGCCGTGTTCCGCCCTCGTGAAGGCTGTATACAACCCGCGCGATGCGCCGCACCTTCGCCTCGGGCCGCCTGCTCCTCACGCTCGCCGCGCTCGCTACGCTGTCGTGCGGGGCGCGCACGGGCCTCCGCGACGAGGCCCCGCGCGACGCCGCGCTCGACGCGCCCGAGGCGCCGCCCCCCGAGTGCCGCGTCGACGCGCAGTGCGACGACGCCATCGCCTGCACGCGCGACCGCTGCGACGTCGCCGCGGGGCGCTGCGTGCACGCGCCCGACGACGCCCCCTGCGACGACCGGCGCTTCTGCAACGGCGTCGAGCGCTGCGCCGTCGGCGTGGGCTGCAACGCCGGCGCGCCGCCCGTCTGCGCCGACGCGGTGGCCTGCACGC
>CAISKJ010001803.1 GCA_903885885.1 uncultured delta proteobacterium | reverse complement strand
GCGGCATCGTCGACGTTGCCCGCGCGGATGCGCGTGTGGTGGCGTGTGGCCTTCCGATGCTGCGCCCACGTCCACACGAACGAGCCGGAGCGCCCGTGCTCTGCGGCCATGCGGTGCAAGATGAGGTAGTCACGGAGCCCATCGACGCCCAGCTCATCTTTGATCCCCAGCGCGAGGCTCATACTCACGTCGAGGGACGCGAACGCGAAGCGGAGCTGCTCTGCGCGCGGCCTGCCATCCCATGCGAGGCGCACGCCTCCACCGCGGAGGGCTTCCACCTGGTCGGCGCGCCCATCGGCGCAGAGTGTCTTCTGTCGGGCCAGAAAGTCGAAGGCCACGCGGGCATCGCGCCGAGACGGGAGCGCGAACGCGCGAGCCTTCGCCTGGTCGTCGAGCACGACCTTCGCGGCCCACGCCACCAGGGCGGCCGTCGATGGATGGAACGGTGAGTCGAGCGCCGCGCGAAGGTCCGGGTCCGCGACGATCACAAAGTCGAAGTCCGATTCCGCTGCAGGCTCAAGTCTCATGGTGCGATCCCCCCGCGAGGGCGGGTAGTCCTCCTCGCGGATCGCCCGATATGCCTCCGGCCGCAGCGCGATAGCGCCCTTTCGTAGCTCATGGATGCCTTGATGCGCGCCTTCTCCCGCGACGTACCAGAGGCCCGCGCGGACCGTGCGAGCGATGATCTTCGCGCGCGGCTCGCGGCCGCGTTCGATGGTCGCGGCCACGTCGTCGAGCGAGACGTTGGATGGCCACATGATGCGCGGCGGGAGCTTCCCTTGCTGCACGGCTTGGTCTTCGACGTGCGCAACCATGGTGAGCCCGTAGATGTCGAGCGCGGTCGCTTTGCCCTCTTCGATGAGCTTACGATTCCCCAGTTCAAACGAGTGTCGACCCTGGTCGTCGGGCACTTCGACCAAAGACCAGTGCTCCGCGAGGCGCACGGCCATCGCGCCGCGGTTGTCCGCGGGATAGCGGTAGGCGTCGAGCACGCCTTCGATGGTCCGCGCGACTCGCACCGCGAGCCGGTCGATGTCGGAGCCCGTCGAGGGGAGGAACCTTGATAGGTTCGGTTCGAGCACGCCCAGGGTGCGGTTGAGCTCGACGGCGCGCACGATGCGAGCACGACACGCCTCGACGATGAGCGCGCGCCTCCGCAGAGCCGCGGCCGATTCCTTCGCGTCCGTCACGTCGCGGCCCTCGCCTCTCGCACGAGCTTCTTCTTCTCACTGGTCGCGGCGTCGAGCGCGGCCTTCGCCTGGGCCTGGGCGTCGAGCACGAGCTCTTTGCCTTCGGCTTCCTTCGCGGCCTTCGTCGTGGGCGTGGCGTCGAGCATGATCTTCGCGGCCTTCTTCTTCGCGTCGAGCACGAGGGTATCGCCCTGCGCGCGCGCCCGCTGCACGAGCTCATCGCCGCGACTCTCCGCGTCCCGCACGGCCTTCGCCTTCTTGGCGTTCTCGGCGTCCTTCTTCGCGTCCTTCTCGGCCTTCTCGGCGTCCTTCTGCGCGTCCTTCTTCGCGGCCTTGAGCTGCTTTCCTGTGAGCGGCATTGCGGCCTTCTTCGCGTCGGGCGCATCCGTCTCGTGCCCCTCGCGGCACTGCCACCGGCCGCGCACGAGCTCGACGCGCACGAGCTCATCGCACGCGGGGCAGAACGCGCGCTCATCGTCGAAGCTCTGGCCTTCGTTGCGCGGCGCTTCGATGAACCGCGATCCGTCGAAGCGGAGCTGGTGCCAGCCGGCCCCGCCTGCGCGGACCTTCGCCACCGCGAGCCACATGGCGCGGCCGCCTTCGAGCGGCGGGCTCCCATCGGCGTATGCCTCACGGCACAGCACCATCACGGAGTCCGCGCTGTACTCCACGTCGCCGGACTCTTTGCCCAGGCCCACGAGGTTGTGCGCGGGCTCCTTTGCCTTCGGGTTGTCGCCCGCGCGATCTTCGACGCTGGTGAGCTGCGCGTTGACGCGTGACGTGCTCGACAGCACGAGCACGACGGCGTTGTGATCGCGGGCCACCTGTCGACACTGATAGGCCGCGTGCGAGACACGGGTGATGCTGTCTTCGCGCGGGTCGACGCCCGCCACGAGCTGCAGGAAGTCGACGACCACGAGCACGGGCTCATGTGCGCCACGCGTCGGATGCGCCGCGCGAAGGGCGGCCACCAGCTCGACGATCTTCGTGTGCGGGAGCCCGTGCGGCGGCGCTTCAACCCAATGGAACGGGAGCTCGCGGAGCGTGGGCACCGCGGTGTCGAGGGCCGCAGCTGCGCGCGCACGCGAGGCGTCTGCATGATGCTCGCCCCGGCCGCCCGTGTAGATCGTCGACCACTTGAGCTTCGACGTGGGATCGCGCTCGCGCTCGACGAAGCTCACGGCACGCGCGAAGAGCCCCAGGGCGTCGAGCTCAAGCGAGAGCACGAGCACGGGCACACCGGCACGCGCGGCGCCCATCGCCACCTGCAGCGCCCACTGTGATTTGCCCGTGCCGGTCCCGCCCACGAGCACGTGCATACCGGGCCAGAGCCCGCCGCCCATGCGGTCGTTGACCGTGCCCCACGGGGTAGGCACGGGAGCCTCTGCGCCGTCGAGCCGCGCGTGTGCTCGCGCGAGAAGCTCATCAGCGCGGAGCGCCCACGTGTTCGCGGCCACGCTCGCCACCACGTCGTCGACCTTCTTCCCCTCGACGGGTGCCTCGACGGCTTGGTCGACGGCCTGGGTGATGGCGTGGGCGACGATGCGGGAGAACGAATCCAACCCTGAGTTCATGTTGCCTCCGTGCAGAGAACGTCGTTCCAATCCTTGCCGCGCGCGGGTAGGCGCACGGTCACGTCGAGCGCCACGCCGTCGAGCGCGAGCGCGATCCGCGGGCCGTGCGAGACACCGGCCTTGTCATCGTCGAGCGCCACCACGGCCATGCGTCCGCGGGCGAAGGTCGCCCACGCATCGCGCCAGTTGTCCGCGCCCGGCAGGCCCACCGCGAGACAGTCGACGCCGTGCTTGCGGCACAGCGCGTTGAAGCTCACCACGTCGACAGAGCCCTCGACGAAGGCCACGGCCGTATCAGGCCCCGCCAGCTCGTGCAGGTCCGCGCACCCGTAGGGCCAGTGCGGGCGACGACGTGCGAGCCCCATGTACCGCGCCTCACTCGCGCGAGGCTCACCGATGGCGCGGCCCACGAGGTAGTCAACGGCACCGTTCGGCGCATCCCACGGCACCACGAGACGGCCACGCCACCGCGGGTCGAAGTCGCCGGACGGCCATGCGAGGCCGCAGTGCATCCACGCGTCGTGCCCCACGGCCTCGACGATCGCGCGCCGGAGGCCGTCGAGCGCATGGGGCTCATCGGGCAACGCGAACCACCCCAGAGCCGCGCCGTGTGCGATGCGCCTCGCGCGGAGGTACTCCATCGCGCTCGCGCTCTTCGCCACTGGCGCACGCTCACGGAGCACCGCGGCCACGAGGTCGACAACCCCATCATCCACGTCGTCGACGTGCTCGACGCGCGGAGCCGGAGCCCGTCGAG
>CAISKJ010001802.1 GCA_903885885.1 uncultured delta proteobacterium | reverse complement strand
GCGCTGCGCGACTGCGGCGCCCTCTACGCCGCGCTCACCGCCGACGGCGTCGCGGGCTACGCCACGGCGACCGACGCCGCCCGAGCCGGCACGCGCTCCACCCTGCGCGGCGTGGTCGACACGCTCGACGAGGCGCTCGCCTTCGCCCAGCAAGACCCCGCGATGATGCGCGCGAAGATCGCCACCGCCGAGGCGCGCTCGGCCGCGGGCGACCACGCGGGGGCTGCGACGCTCGTCGCTGAAGTGCAGCGGTCCATCGACGCTGTCGCCCGCGCCGGGCAGTGACCGTGGCCATGCGCCTCGCCCTCCTCGCCGCCCTCGCGCTCTCGACCGGCTGCAGCGCCGAGAACGTCGCGCCGCCCGACGTGTACGTCGACTTCAACGCGCGCGGGCGGCTGCCCGACGGCTACGTGCTCGCCGACAGCGCCGCCGACGCGCCGACCGCCGACAGCGCCGCCGACGCAGCCGTCGACGTCAGCGACGCGGCCGTCGATCAGTAGCCCTCGGTCTTGCAGACGATCTCGTTCATGATCTCGCGGGTGCCGCCGCCGATGGGGTAGAGCCGCGCGTCGCGGTACAGCCGCTCGACGAGGTACTCGCGCATGTACCCGTAGCCGCCGTGCACCTGCACGGCCTCGTCGCAGACGAAGCTGCACGCGTCGGTCGCGGTGTTCTTCGCCATCGCGGCGAGGCCCGCGAGCGCGGGGCCGTCGCCGTCGCGCAGGCACCGCGTCACCACCTCGCCCGTGAGCGCGCGCGCCGCCGCGATGCGCGTGGCCATCTCGGCGAGCTTGTGGCGCACCACCTGAAAGCCCGTGAGCGACTTGCCGAAGGCCTGCCGCTCGCGCGCATACGCGATGGATTCTTGATAGGCGAGCGTCGCGATGGCCACGCACTGCGCCGCGAGAAACACGCGCTCGATGGCGAAGTTCATCACGATGGCGATGAAGCCCGCGTTCTCGTCGCCGATGAGGTTCGCCGCGGGCACGCGGCAGTTTTCGAACACGAGCTCGGCGGTGTCGGACGCCCACCAGCCCATCTTCTTGAGCTTGCGGCCCACCGAAAAACCTTCGGTGCCGCGCTCCACCACGATGAGCGAGAGACCCCCGTGGCCAGGGCCGCCGGTGCGCACCGCCACGGTCACGAGGTCGGCGCGCACGCCCGAGGTGATGAAGGTCTTCGAACCGTTGATCACGTAGTGGTCGCCGTCGCGCTCGGCGCGCGTGCGCAGGTTGGCCACGTCGCTGCCGCCGCCGGGCTCGGTGATCGCGAGCGCCGAGATCTTCTCGCCGCGGATCACCGGCGCGGCGAAGCGCTGCCGCTGCGCCTCCGTGCCCACGCGCAAAATGGGAGGAATCGCGATGCCGTGGCTCCCGAGGCCCACGCACGTGCCCACCGAGCGGCCCGCGAGGATCATCTCTTCGCACGCCACGACCACGTGCGACAGGTCGCCCCCGCCGCCGCCGTACGACTCGGGGTACCCCACGCCGAGCACGCCCGCCTCGGCCGCGCGCGCGTAGAGGTCGCGCGGAAACTCCTCGGCCTCCTCCCACTCGTTGGCGTGCGGCGCGATCTCGCGCGCCGCGAAGCGTCGCACCTGGGCGCGGAGCGCGCTGTGCTCCTCGGTCTCGAAGAGATAGCTCTGCATAGGGTACCGAGTGTCACGCGCGACGCGCGCGCAGGGAAGACGCTTCTGCGGGTTACCGACGCGCGGAGGATGGCGTAGCGTGCGCGCATGGCAGCGTACTTCGACGACGAAGACCTCGCGCACTTCGGCGAGCTCGAGAAGCACCACCCCGAGCTCTGGGCCCTCTGGAGCAAATACTACGGCAAGGCCTTCGAAGAGGGCCTCCTCACCAAGCGCGAGAAGATCCTCATCGGCTTCGCGGTGGCGCTCTGCGAGAAGTGCCCGTACTGCATCCACTCGTACACGGCGCAGGCGCAGTCGATCGGGCTCACCATGGAGCACCTCGCCGAGGCCGGGCACGCCACCGCCTCGCTGCGCGCGGGCATCACCATGGCGCACGCCCTCGTGGCCCACAACATCGACAAGAAGACCGGGATGTAACCCGCGCATCCCATCACCGCCGAGCATCGAACACACCCTATGACCATGACGCTCCCGACCCTCGCGTCGCGTCGCCTCCCGCTGGCGATGGCGAGCGAGCAGCGCGCCACCCTGCGGCGGCTCCCGCTCGCGCGCGAGTTCGACCAGCGCCTCGCCGACGCGGGCCTCGCGCCCATGCGCCCCACGCGCATCGAGGTGATGCAGGTCAACGTGGGCAGGGTGTGCAACCAGACCTGCCGCCACTGCCACGTCGACGCGGGCCCCGACCGCCGCGAGGTCATGTCGCGCGACACGATGCAGCTGTGCCTCGACGCGCTCGCGAAGAGCGACATCGGCACCGTCGACGTGACGGGCGGCGCCCCGGAGATGAACCCGCACTTTCGATGGTTCGTGCGCGAGGTGCGGGCCCTCGGCCGCCACGTGATGGACCGCTGCAACCTCACCATTCTCGAGACGCCTTCGCACCGCGACCTGCCGGCGTTCTTCGCCGAGCACAACGTCGAGGTGGTGTGCTCGCTGCCCCACTACCTGGGCGCGCGCACCGACCGACAGCGCGGCGACGGCGTGTACGAGACCTCCATCCGCGCGCTGAAGAGGCTCAACGCGCTGGGCTACGGGAGCGGCGTCGCGGGGCGGCGCCTCGTGCTCGTGGCCAACCCCGTGGGCGCGTTCACCATCTCCGATCAGGGGCTCATGGAGGCCGAGTTTCGCAAGGCCCTCGGCGAGCGCCACGGCGTGGTCTTCGACCAGCTCTACTGCCTCACCAACATGCCCATCTCGCGGTACCTCGAGTGGCTCGTCGAGTCGAAGAACCTCGCGCCCTACATGGAGGCCCTCGCCAACGCGTTCAACCCCGCCGCGGCCGCGGGCGCCATGTGCCGCAACACGGTCTCCGTCGGGTGGGACGGCGCCCTCTACGACTGCGACTTCAACCAGATGCTCGACATGCCCGTCGCGCAGGGCGCCCCGCGGCACGTGCGCGATTTCGACCTCGCGGCCCTCACCGCGCGCGCCATCGAGACCGACCGCCACTGCTTCGGGTGCACCGCCGGCGAGGGCTCGAGCTGCGGCGGCGCGACGGCGTAGATGCTGCGTCGTTGACGGGGTTTGCAGCGCGCACGTAGCATCCGCGCGATGAGCACGCTCCGACGTTCTGTGTCGCTGGGCCTCGCGCTGTCGCTGGGCCTCGCGCTCCCCGCCACGGCGGCGGCGCAAGACAACGCGCCGCTGCTGCAGACGGGCCGCACGCAGTACGAGAACCTGCAGTTCGAAGAGTCGATCCAGACGCTCTCGGCGGCCATCATTCGTCGGGGTAACACCCCCGCGCAGGAGGTGGCCATCTACGAGGTGCTGGGGCTGTCGTACCTGGCCCTCTCGCGCGACGAAGAGGCCGAAGGGGCGTTCCGGCTGCTCCTCGCGCGCGAGCCCGAGCACGCGCTCACGGCGGGCACCGCGCCGCGCATCGTGGAGTTCTACAACCGCGCCCGCACCCGGTGGATCGCCGACGGCCGCCCCGGCGCGCCGCAGACGAACACCCCCGCGCGCGCCGAGCGCGCCGTCACCATCGAGCACCGCTCGCCCGCGCAGCAGACGCGCGGCACCGCCCTCGAGCTCAGCGCGTCGCTCACCGACCCCGACCGCCGCAGCGCGGGCCTCGTGCTCGCGTGGCGGCCGGGAAACCGCGGGCTGTTTCACCGCGCCGACGCGCAGAACCGCAACGGCACCTTCACGGCCACGGTGCCCGCCGCCGACGTGCGCTCGCCCGCGGTGGAGTACTACCTCGAGGCCGTCGATGAGAACCACATCGCCGTCGCGGCCCGCGGCGACGCGTTCGCCCCGCTGCGCGTGGTGGTGCCCGAGGCCGAGCGCCCGTCGATCTTCTCGCAGTGGTGGTTCTGGACGGCCGCCGGCGTCGTGGTCGCGGGCGTCGCGGTAGGCACCTACTTCGTCGTGCGCGGCAGCGACGCGGCGCCCCCCAACGCCACCCTCACTCTCACCCTCGGCGAGAGCGGCGCGCGCTGAGCGCGTGCCCTCCGAAGACAGCAACCCCCATTTTATGACCGAACCGCGATACCCCATGCTCGTCGTCGAGGCCTCGACCGACGACGTCGACGTGCTCATCGGGCGCCTCACCCTCCTCGGCGCCGAAGGCATCGAGGAGCGCGACGCCAGCACCCTCGCGCGCGGCGGCGAGCTCGGCGCGACGCTCATCGCGAGCTTCCCCGACGACGCCTCCGCCGCGAGCGCCTACGAGGCCCTCAAAGACGAGTACCGCGTGCGCCGCGACGAGCTCGTGGGCGACGCCTGGCGCGACGCGTGGAAGGAGCACTGGCGCCCCACGCGCATCACCCCGAAGGTGGTCGTGGTGCCGAGCTGGCTCACCTACGAGCCCGAGCCCGGCGACCTCGTGATGCAGCTCGACCCGGGCCGCGCCTTCGGGACGGGCCAGCACGCCTCGACGGTGCTCGCGGCGCGCGCCATCGAGCGCGAGCTCGCGAAGGGCACGCACACGCTCCTCGTCGACCTCGGCTGCGGCTCGGGGATCCTCTCGTTCGTGGCCACCATGGAGGGCCTCCCGCGCGCCATCGCGTGCGACATCGACGCCGAGTCCATCGAGTGCGCCCTCGAGAACGCCGCGCACCTCGGCGTGGCCGATCGCATCGACCTGCGCGTCGGCGGCTTCGACGCCGTGCCCGAGACCTCGTCGCTCGTGGTGGCCAACATCGAGGCCTCGGTGCTCGTTCCCTTCGCGCGCGAGGTGGCCGCGCACGTGGCCCCCGGCGGCTCGCTCATCTTGTCGGGCATCCTCGTCGAGCAGCAGGGCGACGTCGAGAAGGCCTACCGGGCCCTCGGGTTCGAACCTACGCGCGCCGACATCGAGGGCGCGTGGATCGCCCCGGAGTTTCACCGGCCGTGACCGAGCGCGTGCTCGCGTCGCCCGCCCTGCTCGCGCTCGACGACGACACGCCGACCGCGCTCTCCGACGAGGCCGCGCATCACCTCCGCGTGCTGCGGGTCGCCGTCGGCGACGCCGTGGTGCTCTTCGACGGGCTGGGCCACGAGCGCGACGCGGCCGTGCACGCCGTCACCCGCAACGGCGTGGCGGTCACGCTGCGCGGGCTGCGGCGTGAGGGCGCGCGGGCCGACAGCGCGCGCGTCACGTGGCTTCAGGGATACCCCAAGGGCGACAAGCTCGACCTCATCGTGCGGCAGGCGACGGAGCTCGGCGTGTACGCCATCCGGCCGGTGTACACCGCGCGCTCGGTGCCCCGCGAGCGCAACGACCGCGGCGCCGCGCGCGTCGCCCGGTGGGAGCGCATCGCCGAAGAGGCCGCGCGCCAGTCGGGCCGCGCCGACCTCCCGCAGGTGCTCCCGCCGCTGCCCCTCGACGAAGCATTGGTGACATTGTCTGACCATGTGTCGTTGCGCCTCGTGGCGTGGGAGTCGAGCACGCGCCCCCTCCTCGATGCGGCGCTCGGCGCGCCCAACGCGCCCGCCGTGGTGATCGCGGGGCCCGAAGGGGGCCTCGCGGCCGACGAGGTGGCGCGCTGCGAGGCGGCGGGCTTCGTCGCCGTCTCGCTGGGGCCGCGCGTGCTGCGCGCCGAGACCGTCGCGCCCGCGCTGCTCGGGGGTGCTGAGCGCCCTCCGCGGCGACCTGCGGGCGCGCTAATGGGATCGCGCGCTCGTTGACACCCGCGGCGTCGGTGCGCGATGGTTGACGGCCTCTCCGTCGGGCCGTCACTCACCCACATCGATGTCGCTTCTCTCCGCGCTTCTCACGCAGGATCAGGTCGTCTCGCCCAAGGCGATCGACGAGGCCATTCAACGTCAGGTGATCTCCGGGGGCGACTTCGAAACCAACCTGCTCGAGGTGGGCGCCATCGGAGAAGACACGCTCGCGGGCTACTGTGCCGTGATGCACGGCCTCCACCCCGTGGGGCGCGCCGAGCTGTCGCGCGCGGCGGCCGATGCCCTCGCGCGACTGCCGGCGATGCTGGTCGAGCGGCACCAGGTGCTGCCGCTGCGGGTCGATCGCGGTCGCCTGCTGGTGGCCGTCGCGGCGCCGCTCGTTCACTCCGCGCGCGTCGAGCTCGAGGTGGCCGCGAGGCTCCCCCTCGACCCCCGCTGCGTCACGTCGGCGCGGCTCTCGTGGGCGCTCGCGCGGTACTACGCGCTGCCCCTCGCGCCGCGCCTCCAGCGCCTCGTCGCGAAGCTCGACACCGCCGCGTCCGGGCCGCTGCCCGGCGACGTCACCTTCCCCCTCACGCGGCCTCGCTCGGGGGCGCGCACGTCGGCCCCCGCGTCGGCGCCGAGCGCCGCGATCGCGGCCTTCGACGCGGCCATCGCAGAAGACGACCCCTCGCGCGCCTCGCCCCTGCCGCCGCGCGTCGCGCCCGCGGCGTTCCTCGCGAGCGCCGGGGCCGACCCGTCGTCGGTGCGCACGGTGGTGCCCACGGCCTCGTCGCCTCCCACGACGAGCGCCGCGCCCTTCAAGCGCGACACGCGCACGCTCCCGATGGAGTTCGCCCCGCCGCCCCTCCCCGGCCCCTCGTCGATCCCGGCGCGCGCGCCCATCCTCCCGTCCGCGGTGCCTCCGTCGATCGCCCCCGAGCCCATCGCGAAGCCCCGCCCCTACGCGCAGGCGAGCGACGCTGCGCCGCGCCCGGCGCCCCTCACGCCGCCCTCCACGCGCCCCCTCCCGCAAGACCGTCGCCCGTCGACGCCCGAAACGGCAACCTCGCTCCGCACCGAGATCCCCACGACGCCCGCGCCGCCCCCCGCGATGACGTCGCCCTCGGGCCTCGGCGCCGCGCCGCGCCCCGCGCCGCGCCCTCCGAGCCCGTCGAT
>CAISKJ010001801.1 GCA_903885885.1 uncultured delta proteobacterium | reverse complement strand
GGCCGTGGTGCCCACCTACCGCGGCGAGGGCGGGTGCTTCTTGTAGTCGCGAGGCACCGAGGGCGACGGGGACCGCGCAATGCATACGAAGGGCTGTATGGTCATCGCGGCGTTTCCGAGGGCGTGGTTCATCACGGGCGTCGGTCACGGGTTCGGGCGCGTGATCGCCGACGCGGCGCTCGCGCACGGCCACCTCGTGGCGGGTACCGTCTGCGACGCCGCCGACGCCGAGCGCTTCTCGGAGCGCGCGCCGGGGCGCTCGCACGGCCTCGTCGCCGACGTACGGCGCGAGGATCAGGTGCGCGTCGCGGTCGATCAGGCCATCGCCTCGATGGGGCGCATCGACGTGGTGGTAAACAGCGCGGGCTACGCCCTCTTCGGCGCCGTCGAGGAGCTCAGCAACGGCGAGCTGCGCGCCCAGTTCGAGGCCAACGTGTTCGGCCCCTGGAACGTGCTGCGCGCCGTGCTCCCGCACCTGCGCGCGCGGCGCGCCGGGCACGTGATTCAGATGTCGTCGATCGCGGGTTTCGCAGCGAGCGGCGGCGGCGGCGCGGAGGCCGCGTCGACCTTCGCGCTCGAGGGCATGAGCGAGGCCCTGGCCTTCGAACTGGGCCCCCTGGGCGTGCTCGTCACCGTCGTCGAGCCGGGCGCGTTTCGCGCGGACACTGCGGCGCGCGTGGCGCTGTGCTGCATCGACGACTACGCCCACGGCGCGGCGTCGCTCCGCGCGCGGCGCGCGGCGCGCGACGATCACGAGGCGGGCGACCCGACGCGGCTGGGCGCGGCCATCGTGGCCCTCATCGAGATGAAGGAGCCGCCCATGCGCCTCGTGCTCGGCGACGACGCGCTGCATCGGGCGCGCACCAAGCTGTCGTGGATGCGCCACGAGCTCGACGCCCACGAGTCGCTCTCGCGCGCCACGGGCTTCGAGGGTTCGCGCGCCGGCGAGGCGATCGCACCGTCGGAGCCGTCGGTGCGCCCGCGCGGGTAGCGTCGCGCGGCGGGGGCGAATTCCCGACGATGGTCGGAATCTTGTGTCGCGCGCCCCATCCGTCACACCCTCCCCTCCCCCCGCCATGCGCATTCTCGATTGTGTCTCGTGGATCACGCTCGTTGCCGCGAGCGCGGCGTGCTCGGCGCCCCAGGTCGTCGCGCGGAGCACGCCCGAGGCGGCCCCCGCCGACGCTGCGACCGTCGCCGCCGACGCCGCGTCCGACGGCCCTGCGGCCGACGTAGGCGCGCCCACGGCCGACGTGAGCGCCCCTGCGGTGGACGGTGGTGCCTCCGCGGCGGTGCCGCCCGCGGCGGGCGTGCGCACGTACCTCGGGCGCACCGAGGACGACTGGCTGCGCGAGATGGCGACGCGCCCCGTGGTGCGCGTGATGGAGCGCTTTCACAGCACGCTCTTCGTGTTTCGCCTCGACCTCGGCGACGGCATCGAGGTGAGCTTTCAGCCCGAGCGCCCGGGGCAGGAGAGCTTCTGGAAGCGCGAGGTGACCTCGTACCATCTGGCGCGGCTCCTCGGCATCGAGCATCGCGTGCCGCCGACGGTGGGGCGGCGCGTTCCGCTGAGCGTGTTCGGGCGCTGGGCGCGCGGGGTGAACCTCGTGTCCGACCGCCGGGGCATGGTGCTCGGGTCGGCGAGCACGTGGGTGCCCGTGCTCGAGCGCGCGGAGATGCACCGCGGCCCCGGACGGCAAGAGTGGGTGCGCTGGATGAACCCCGCGAACCCCATCCCCGAAGCCTCGCGCGAGCGCGCGCGGCAGGTGACCGAGGTGCTCGTGTTCGACTACCTCGCCGCCAACTACGACCGCTGGAACTGCTGCAACATCGCCGTCGACGAGCACAACAACCTCGTGTTTCGCGACAACGACGCGGGCTGGGCGCCCAACGTGATCAACAACATCATGTCGCCCGAGGTGATCCGCCGCGTGCCGCGCTACCTCTACGAGTCCATTCAGCGGGTGACCGCGGCGGACATTCGCGCGTCGCTGCAGAGCGACCCCATGGCGCGCGAGATGCCCCTCGTGTCGTCGTCGGTGTGGGAGGGCTACGAGGGTCGCCGTCAGGCCCTCCTCGCGAACCTCCGACGGGCCATCGCGCGCCACGGCGAGGCCGCCGTGATCGCCTGGCCTTGAGCCCTGCTCACACCGGGCTGCCACCTTCGCCCCGACGAACGCATCGAACGCGGATCTGACGCACTCACCGAAAGAGCTCCGCCCGATGAGCGACCCGTACGTGCCGCCGAAGGTCTGGACCCCCTCCGCCCCCAACGGCGGTCGCTTCGCGAACATCAACCGCCCCGTCGCGGGCCCCACGCACGAGAAGGCCCTCCCCGTGGGGCGCCACCCGCTGCAGCTCTACTCGCTGGGCACGCCCAACGGCGTGAAGGTGACCGTGATGCTCGAGGAGCTGCTCGCGCTCGGCCACACGGGCGCCGAGTACGACGCGTGGTTCATCGACATCGGCAAGGGCGAGCAGTTTGG
>CAISKJ010001800.1 GCA_903885885.1 uncultured delta proteobacterium | reverse complement strand
GAACTTCCGGTCGAGCCGCGCGATCGTCGAGGTCGCACGAGACTTCGTCGCACAGAACGCCAACCGCCTGCCGAAGGCGATGAAGCCCACCGACGCGCAACCGAGCGAGGTCGGCGACGTCCTCGCGCTCGGGCTGAAGGATCCCGACGACGAGGCCGCGTTCATCGTGCGTACCCTCCAGGGGCTGCACGGCACGGCCTTCACCGAAGGCAGCACGACGCGTGGGCTGGCGTGGTCCGACTTCGCGATCCTCATTCGCTCGAACCTGCGCAAGAACGCGGCGCCGATCGTGAAGGCGCTCACGGCCGCGGGAATCCCCTTCCTCATCCAGGGGATGAACACGCTCTTCGATACGCGCGAGGCCAACGCCGCGCGGGCGCTGTTCTACTTCCTCGTGGGGCGCCTCGACGTCGCGGAGGACACGCTTCGCATCGCGTGGCGCAACGCCGACCTCGGCACCTCCGACGCCGACCTCGATCGCGCCCTCGCCCTCGCCAAGGACCGCAAGCTCCGCCTCGCCGACATCGGGCAGGAGCGCTGGAACGTCTACAACCTCCAGCGCCTCTTCCTCGATTTCATCGAGGCTGCGGCGTTGCGCGAGGAGCGCGTGCCCAACGGGCGCGGCGAGGTGGTGTTCTACAACCTGGGGCAGTTCAGCCAGCTGATCTCAGACTTCGAGACGATCCACTTTCATTCGAAGCCCCTCGACAAGTACGAGGCCTTCGCGAGCTTCCTGCAGTACAGCGCCGACGGCGAGTACGCCGAGGGGCTCCAGAAGAACGCCTACGCCAACCCCGACGCGGTGCGCATCCTCACGGTTCACAAGGCGAAGGGGCTGCAGTGGCCCGCCGTGTTCGTCGCGGGGGCGCTGCGCAACAGGTTCCCGATGGCGGGCATTGGCGGGGCCACCGCGTGGCACCTGCTGCCCGAGGACGCCGTCGTCGATGCCCCGCGCTACCGCGGCGGTCTCGAGGACGAGCGCCGCCTCTTCTACGTCGCGATGACGCGGGCGCAGAAGTACCTCGTCGTGACGTGGGCGCCGGTGCCGGGCAACACCCGCGCGCAGAAGCCCTCCGAGTTCGTCGAGTGGCTGCACGGTTCGAAGTGGGTGAAGCGTTTCGAGCGAGGCTTCGCCGATCGGCCGCGCGCGATGGCGACGCCGAAGGAGAGCGTGTCGAACGTGACGCTCTCGTTCAGCGAGCTGAAGTACTTCTTCGAGTGCCCCTACCAGTTCAAGCTGCGCGTGCTCTACGGCTTCAACGCCCCGCTCGCGGAGGCGCTCGGCTACGGCCGGTCGCTGCACAACGCGCTCGCCGACGTTCACAAGAGGGCGCTCGAGGGGCGCTCGACGAGCATCACCGACGTGCCCGAGCTCCTCGATACGCACCTTCACCTGCCGTACGCGTACCCTGCGATGAAAGACACGCTCCGTGAGTCGGGCGCGAAGGTGCTGCAGGACTACCTCACGAAGAACACCGCCCTGCTCGACCAGGTGGAGTTCGCGGAGAAGAGTATCGAGATTGCGCTGGGCGGCGGCATCACCGTGGCAGGGCGCATCGACCTCGTGTACCGCCGCGACACGAGCGAGACGAGCATCGTGGATCTCAAGAGCACCGCCCGCGCGCAGACCGAGGCGGTGACAGAGACGCAGCTCCACATCTACGCGCTCGGCTACCAGGAGCTCACCGCGCGCGCCGCGGACTACGTCGAGATCTGGGAGCTCGAGGAGCAGCGCAAGAAGCCGCGCGCGGTGGACCACGACTTCATCGACGAGGTGAAGACCAAGGTGAAGGGCGCCGCCGATGCGTTGCGGAAGAACCATCTGCCCATGGCGCCAGAAGTCCTGCGCTGCAAAGCCTGCGACCACTGCCAGATGTGCTCGGCGGGGAACAAGGCGCTCACGAGTGGTGAGGGTGAGCGCGGCGACTGACGAAGCGATTTGTCCTCGACAGGATTTTTTTTCACGCCTCTCTTCAACAACGCGCGGTCAAATTCACGCGAGCCGACCGCGCCGATCGGCTTCCTGTTAGGCGTTTCATGAAATCGACGAGCAACGGCCTGAACGTCCACGGCGACGCCCCACGCTTCTGCCATGGAACATTGCCGATGCCTTCACCAGATTCGTCGTCCGTCCACACCCGTTATCGGAGGCCGCGCACTCAGCGGGGGCTTCGACTGCAAGATCATGCTCGCGTACCCGCACGAGAAGCTCATCGAGTTCAGGAAGGAACTGCACAGCAACGGAGTCACCACCAACATCACGAGCACGTTGTGTCCGACAGGGCGCCTCGACGACGCTGGCTGGGACGCGTGTCCGTACCTCAAGCAGCCGACGCGCTAACTACACCTGCTCGCATTGCACCCGAAGAAATCCCACCGTCCCGGGCACATCGAGCAGGTAACTCGCGACCATCTCCCGCGCCGCGGCCTCCGGCATCGCCGGCTGGAACTTGCTGAGTCGGTAGTCCGGCAGCTTCGCCAGCAACGCCGCAGAGAACGCCGGGTCGCTCCAGAACTCCTGCGTGCCCATCGCGGCGAGCATCGGGTTCACCCTCTCGGGTGACACGTCGCCCTCGATGCGCAGGTGGAAGTTGTCGGCCACCACGCGCCAGCCCGTCTTCAACTCGATCGCGTGCTTCAGGGTGTGGTTGATCCTGCCGCCCGCCCACGTCCACCACGAGGCCACCTCGCTCTCGTAGGCGATGGCGGGCTCGGGGCGTTCCAGCCGGGGGCGTACGTCGTGGCGCATCTCGCGGAGCGCCGCCTGCGCGGTCGCGTGCAGGTAGGGGTACTCGGTGTCCTCGAGCAACACCTGGCGCATGCGACGGCAGAGGCGCTGCCCGACGAGCTGCGGGAGCTTCGACCCCCACGTGGGCCTCACCCCATCGGGCGCGGGGCTCACCAGCACCGCTTTGTCCTTCCACAGGATCGCCTCCACGAGCCACGGCCGTCCCGCGAGCAGGAACGCGCTGATCTTCGGCACGAGGCGATCGACGAAGTCCTGCTCGATGGTGCCCAGGTCTGCGCCCAATTGTGTCTTCACGGTGAAGAGCTTCGGCGTGCTGAACACCGCGTACATCTCCATGAAGTTGCGCCGGCCGAAGGTCTTCTCGCCCGCGACGCCCATCACGAGCAGTCCCCCTGCATCGAAGAGGTAGTCGCGGCGCTGCAGGTGCGCGAGCAGCGCGTCGAACTCCGCGCGCGTGATCGCCGCGAAGTCGGGCACCCGCGAGAGGTGCGACCACGCGTCTTCGACGGGCACCCCATGGCGCTCGAGGGCCATCGCCATGAGCTGGTGAACGAGCACCTGCCAGCACCGCGGGTTGATCGTCACCGACTCGACCCACCCCTCGCGCGCGAGCTCGATGAGCGCCACGGCCTGGAGCACCGCGTCGCCGTCCTCGCAGAGGAAGGTGGTGTTCGCGGCCGTTCCCTCGCGCCGCCCGGTGCGCCCCATGCGCTGGAGGAATGACGATACCGTGGTCGGAGCGTTCGTCTGAAACACCCGATCGAGGTCACCAACGTCGATGCCGAGCTCGAGCGTCGAGGTGCAGACGATCGCGTTGTTGGCCCCGTGCTGAAAGCTCTTCTCGGCCTCCGCACGCGCCTCGGCCGACACCGAGCCGTGGTGAACGTACACGTCGATGCCGCGCGAGCGCATGGCGTCGGCGAGCACCTCGGTGAGCGCGCGGCTCTGACAGAACACCAGGCTCTTGCGCCCCGCCCCCATCGCGGCCGCGTCCGCAGCGAGCGCGCCCACCGCATCTCGCTGGATCACCAGCAGGTCCTTGCGGCCCCGCGCGCGCGGCGGATCGACGACCGCGCCCTCGCGCTTCGAAGTGCCCGTGATCCATCGCAGGATCTCGTCGGGGTTGCCCACCGTCGCGCTGAGGCCGATGCGCTGCACGTCCTGCTTCGCGTGACGCACGACCCGCTCGACAACGCTCGCGAGGTGCGCGCCGCGGTCGGTGCCGGCGAGCGCGTGAACCTCATCGACGATCACGAAACGAAGCGCGGGGAAGAGCTCTTCCACGCGCACGCGCTGGGAGATGAGCATCACCTCGAGCGACTCGGGCGTGGTCATCAGGATCTCAGCTGGCTCCTTGAGGAAGGCCTTCTTCGAGGGGTCGTCCACGTCGCCGTGCCACACGAAGCGACGCAGGCCGACCATCTCGGCGTAGGTGCCGACGCGCTCGTCGAGGTTGTTGAGCAGCGCCTTGAGCGGCGCGATGTAGATCACCCCGACGCCCTTCACGTCGGCGTCGAGGAGTTCCGAGATCACGGGGAAGAACGACGCTTCGGTCTTTCCCCCTGCGGTCGGGGCGAGCACGATGGTGTTGCGGCCAGCGAGAATCGCCTCGCCCGCGAGGTCCTGCACCGCGCGCAACGAAGACCACCCCAGGCGCGACGTGATGGCGGCCTGGAGGCGCGGGTTGAAGCGCGCGAAGACGCTCATCACCACTCCACGGGCTTCGGCTCGTACCCCTTCTCGTCGCCAGGCTCGGGGTCGTACTCCTTGCGGCCTTCCATCCTCCGGCGCTCGTCCTCGTTGGGCTCCTTGGGCGAGAAGCCCAGCTCCTTCATCGGGTCGAAGTCGGGGTGCTCGCCCACGAGGTCGAGCACGTCCACGAAGCGCCGCAGAAACTGCCTCGGCACCACGCCAACGTCGCCCTTGAAACCTTCGGTGACGGAGTCCACGAGGCGCTCGACGAACTCCGACGTCACCCTCGCGTCGAGGCGCGCACGGTCGCCTTCGAGGTACATCCCGCGGAGCTTGAGCGCGACCTCCTTGAGGCGCGCACGGTCGAAGGGCACGAGCGCGAGCTGCGGCTGCTTGAGGGTCGCGATGGTGCCGTGCGAGATGAACTGGATGCGGTCATGGAGCGGTGGCAGGCCCTTCACGCCGCGGGGGCTGTCGAAGAAGTCGGGCGTGCCCGTAAAGACCCACAGCAGGCCTTTGTAGCGATCGGCCGCATCGAGAATCTGGCGAATGCCGTTGAGCGACTTGCCGCGCACGTCGGCGCGCATGCGCAGAATGGTTTCGGCCTCGTCGATCACGATGACGAGGCCGCCGTACCCGGCAGCCTTCACCACCTCGAGAATGCCGTGGAGGTAGTCCATCGCGTCGTGGCTGGTGATCTCGCCCTTGAGCGAGGCCAGGCGCTTCACGTGTGCGGGGACCTTGTCGCTTCCAGAAAGCCACGACACGAGCGCCGCGGCGTCCTGCGCGTTGCCCTTCTGCTTGAGTTCGAAGATCGTCCGCACGGCGCGGGCGAAGTCTTCGGGGGCACGGCCGCCGGTACGCGAGGCGATGTCGTGCTCCATGCGCTTCTGCACGAGCGCGTCGAAGTCGGGCGCGTTCTCGTCGGCGCCCCCCGCGACCACGGCGTCAACGACGTTCGCCATCCAACGGTCGAGAATGTCGTTGAGCGCGCCGCGAGGGCAGGAACGCGTCGCGAGCCCTTCGACGACCTTGCGATACACATCGTCGAAGCGGTGAAAGTGCAGGTCGTTGTCGGAGACGACCACGAAGCTCGCCGCGAAGTCTCGCTGGAGCGCGTCGAGCATGATCGTGCGCGCCATGAAGGTCTTGCCGCATCCGTAGCCGCCGCGCAGAAACTTGAAGACCCCCTCGCCGCTCTCCGCGAGATCGAGCATCCGTGAAGCCTCCCCGCGAGGCCGCTCGATGCCGACTGCGAAGGCCTCGAGGCTACGCTCCGGCACCACGCCAGAGCGGAGGCGGTCGAAGATGTGGTCCACGTCGCGCTTGCTGAGCGTCACTTGTCGCCTTCCTTCTCGTAGCGCTTGCCGTCGGCGCCGTTCTCGATTCGCACCTTGAAGGGCGCCTTCTCGGCGTGCTTCTCGAAGTCTCGCGAGAACCGCAGCATCGCGTTCCTCGTGCCGAGCATCTTCGTGGCCTCGGTCTCGGTGATCGCGCCGTGCTTCTCGAGGTGCAGAAACACCTGACGCACGCCCTCGTCGGTCAACTGCTCGCTCCACGACGTCGAGACCGCAGCGATGCGCGAGCTGCTCGGCGTTCGACGCGGCCCCTCGCCCTTGCGCACCACACCCGCGACGTCGAAGAGCGTCGGCAGCGCGCACGCGCTCACGAGGCGCGGGTTGTCGGGGTGAAAGAACTCCACCCGCACGCGCTCGTCGAGCGGCCCCTCGAGCTTGAAGAAGAACTCCGTCCACCCGTCGTCCACACCGAGCTGCACGCCACCGCTGCGCAGCGCGCCGGGCCCCTGCACGTCGCGCAGCACCACCTGCACGTCGTTGCGTTCGACGACGCGCACTGCGACATCGATCGGCGCCTTCTCGATCGGGAGCAGCCCAACCGGCGCCTCGACGCGCACGACACGAACGCGAACGCGATGGTGCCCCAGCAGCGCCGCCATCGGCTCGGCCACGATCTCGAAGCGTTGCTCCGTCGCAGGACGCGCGCGCTTCGCCTCCACCACGAGCACCGGGATCACCCGCTCCTGCGGGGAGTTGCCGCCGTGGACGAAGGTCGCTCCCGCGTTGCCCGTCGCGAACACGGCCGTGTCTTCGCGGAACAGGAGGTAGCCTCCCAGGCCCTCGTAGCCCAGGGCCGACACGGCGACGTTCACCATGCCGGTTTCTTCGCGGGGGTGCGCATCGAGCACGTAGCGGCGGTTGGGATCGCGCTTCGTGCCGAAGGGCTGCACGTGCGTCGTGCTGTCTTGCAGCAGAAAGCCGTGGTCGGCGGTGATCACGCACACCTCGACGCCCGCCGCGTTGAGCAGGTGCCACGCCGCCGCGAGGTCGCGCAGCGTGCCCTCGAAGGTGCGCACGCCAACGTTCGCCTCGCCCGCGTCGTCGATCTCGCGGCTCTGAACCACGATCACCTGGCGCTGCGCGACCTGCTTCGCGAGGTCTTTGCCGGGCGAGGCGCTGCACACGGCCGCGAGGTCGAGCAGGAGCGCCTTCGACTGGCCGAGGCTGCGCTGCCCGACCGCCCGCGCGCGATCGTCGGGGCGCGCGACGGTGAACTCTCCCGCGCGAAACCCCTCGAACTCGCGCACGACCTCGAGCTTGCCGTTGCGCGCGACGGGGGCGAGCGCGTTCATGCCCACCGCCGTGAGCGTCGGAAGCTCCGCGAGCCGGTGCCCGAGGTGCAGCGTGCGGTCGTCGTGCTCGAGGAGCTGCGCGAGCTCCGTCGCCATCTCGTAGCGCAGCGCATCGACGAGGAAGAGCGCCACCTTCTGACCGCGCTCGACGTAGGGCTGCACCACCTGCTCGTAGAGGGTTCGCTGCTGGTAGCGCGACTCGGGGAGAAAACCTCGCTCGCGGCACCGCGCGCTGAACTCCCGCGCGAGGCCGTCGGCCCACGCGCGGTAGAGCCCGCGGAGGCGCGCGGCGACCTCCTGAAGCTCGCCGTAGTGCTCCATGCGCGGGTCGAGCTTCTCGACGATGCGCTGCTCGAACTCGCGGTGCGCGCGATCGACCCCCGAGAGCTTCGCCGCGTACACATCGGCGGCCTCTTCGAGGCTCTGCCCCCGCAACACGCTGTGCGGCGCCGCCGCGCTGAGCGCAGCGCCGAGCGTGGCGGCCTGACGCACAAGCGTCCACGTCCAGCGCCGCAGCCGCGACCGCTCGTCGTCGGACTGGCCGAGCCAGAACGAACGCCCCGGTGCGAGGCGCGTATCCGCCATCTCCGTGACGGCCTCCCAGCGCGACTCCTGCAGCGCGCGGACGGCGTCTTTCAGAACCGCCTGCTCCTCGCAGCGGAAGGTGTCGATCTTCCCGAGGTCCTCGGCGCGCAGGTTGTTCAACTCGCCGTCGCGCAGGAGCAGCTCCACCTCGTCGGCGAGCGACGCATAGCGCGCCACGTGGCGCTGGCGAAGATGCTCGGCGAGCTCGACGCAGCGCTTCGCGAGCAGGTCGGGCAACGTGCGCAGCGGCGCGAGCTCGGCGAGGCGAGGCTCGCGTTGCAGGTCGCGCACGTACTCGACCGAGAGCACCCACGCGACGAGGTCGTCGGTGACGCGGTCGCGCAGGTGCCTCACCGTTTCGGCGTCCGAGAGCCGCTCGTTCACGCGCGTCGGGCCGCGCGCGTTCGCGCTGAACACGCGCCACGCGGGGCTCATGCCGACGACAACGTGCAGGTGCTCCTCGAGCGCGACGACGTCGGCCTTCGTGACGAAGCCTGCGCCGAGCATCTTCGGGGCGCCCCCGACGCTGAGCGCGAGCAGATCGTCGAGGAGCACGTCAGGCGAGAAGCGCGCGTAGAGGGCCGAACGCTCCGCGTCGCGATGGCTGCACTCTTCGGTGAGCCACGCGTCGGCCGAGGCCAGCGTGGGCGCGCCAGCGCTCAGAAACGCGCTCGTGCGATCGGGCGTGACCTGCCCCGCGGCCGCGTCGCGCACGAGCTCGGGCAGCGCGCGCTCGAAGCGATAGCCCATCTGCAACAGCGGAAACGCGGGCGTCTCGCGGAGCCGCGGCTCATCGAGCCCCGGGACGTGGAGGAGCAGCGGCGTGAGGTCGCGGCCCTCGGGGCGCTCGCCGAGCGTCTCCATCCACGTGAGCCAGCTCCCTCGAAACCCAACCACGGGGTGGTGTAGCCGTGAGGGCTCGGCCACGAGCGTATCGACCAGCGCGCTGTAGGCCTTCTGCGGGTCGATCCACACGACGAGGCCGTGCTCGCGCAGCGCGGTGCGAAGCTCGCGCAGAAGCGCCTCGGAGACCGGCCCGGTGTCGCTCATGAGGGCGCGGAGGATAGCCACACCGCGCGCGCATGGGGAGCGGATTACCAAGGCAAGCGGGCGCATATTCTCGCGCACGGCGTAAAGCAGGCGGCGATTCAGCGCGCGGCATGCTCTACGCAAAGCGTTGATGCGAGAACGCCGGAGTCACCCGCCAATCATGAGCGGACAAGTCTTCTCGTGATCCTACCTGATTGGCACCATCGGCCCAGGAATTGCCGTACCGTCTTCATCTCAACCGCCCAACAGGGCGATCTTCTGCAACCGCGCGAGCGCGATGGGGACGCGCGCCTGCTCGGTAGGATCGCCGCCAAAATGCCCGGACAGCGCTTCTTCAAACGCGACGTCTGCGAGAAGACTTCGAACCTCGGCGCCGATGTAAGCGCGAATTTCGGAGGCGGCACACCGGACCTCGTCGCCGAGTTCCGGACGCCCGTCAATCAAGGGGGTGTGGCTCTTTTCCGGCGCCGCTCGGGCGGGGACAAGCCCCGCCCCTACGAAGATCGGCGGCTGTAGGGGCGGGGCTCGTCCCCGCCCGGTATGCGCCGAAGAAGATCCGCACCCCTTTGTCTGTAACGTGGAGCCATGTCACCGCCCCACCGACGAACATCACACGCTCACGCAGCGACCCCAGGCGAATCGCCATCTCGCGCAAGAGTTCTGACGGGTTCCACGATCGATTCATGCGTTGATGCTCTCCTGAAACGTGGCGATTGCGAGGGACCGTTCGCGAGCTGTTCCCGCGCGCACCAGATCAGCCAGCGCGAGCAGCCGGTAGAGCGAAGGGTCTGCGAGTGCGGCCGTTGGCATCTTGTCGTGAATGGGAGCGAGCCCCTGGCCACGCTCTGTCCCTGTTACATGTGGCCACATGTGGCCAGACGATCGGTAGCATGGGGGGCATGAGAGAGAGGTCGGAGAGTGCTGGTGCCGAAGCCGCGGTGGGCATGCCCCGAGTTATCTTCACGAACTCCGCGGGGAATACATACCGCAGACCATAAGCGAAGAACTCGACCAGAGTAGCGCGGACGATCACTGCGGAGGTCGCCCCATCGCGCATGAGTCCAGCGAGTTTGGACCGAGAGACGCTCGCGTGCGTCTCCGAAGAGCTGATCCCCGTGCCCGCGGCGAGTTGACCATAGGTCCATTGCCAGCCGGGATGGGCGGCGACCTTCAGAAGAACGAGGATATCCTGGGACTTCATCATGGGTTTCGTATTCGCGAATACCGAACATGATCTCTAAGTCATTGATCATCAACAACAATTAGCACCATTTTGCCACCCGT
>CAISKJ010001799.1 GCA_903885885.1 uncultured delta proteobacterium | reverse complement strand
CGGGAAGGTGTACACCGCCTCGATGGCGCGCGGCCCCTCGTGCGCGTACCGCTGGCGCACCTTGACCCGCGCGTGTGCACCGAGAACCTCGCCCTCGACCTCGACACCCTTGAGCGGAACCGCGTCGCCCTGCCTCGAAAACAGCCCTGCGTTCATCGTGTGCCCTCCCTGTGCGCGGCCTCGCGGCGCAGCGCTTCGGCGAGCGCCCGCACCTGCGGGGACGCCGTGTCGTGAATGTGCAGCTCGAGCCCCGGCGCGAGCGTGTAACGGGTGACGTGCTCGCCCACGGGGAGCGCGTCGTCGTGGTCGGCGGAACGTGACAGCGGCGGTGGCGCGTCGAGCGCGGCGGGGAGCTCGCCCTTCGCGATGCGCGCGACCTCGTCGACGGTGCGCGCGGCGAGCGCGGCCTGAATGGCGTCGAGCGGCAGGTGCCGCGCCTGGAGCACGCGAATCGCCTTGAGCCGCGCGAGGTGCTCGGGCCTATAGGCCGTGTCGGGGCCGCGGAACTCAGGCGCCGGCACGAGCCCCCGCTGCACGTAGTACCGCACCGTGCGGGCCGACACGCCCGCGCGCTCGGCGAGCTCGTCGAGCTTCCACCGCGGTGATGGCTGATCGCTCTTCACACCCCTACCCTGCAACCCGCCACCACAACTGTCAAGTTGACACCGCGACGAATCGCACACGATTGCGTGGGCTCGTGGCGGGGGCGGTTACTCGCGGCCGAAGGGGTCGGCGAGGCGCGGGTCGCGGAGGAGCGTCTCGTCGGTGAGTGCGCGGAGGAAGGCGACGACGTCGGCCCTCTCGTCGCTGCTGAGGGCGAAGCCCTGCACGAGCTCGCTGCGCAGGGGGCTGCGGCTGCCGTCGCCCGCGTTGGGCCCCGCGGCGATGCGTCGCCCGCCGGCGGCGTAGTGGTCGAGGGCCTCTTCGAGCGTGGCCACGGAGCCGTCGTGCATGTAGGGCGCGGTGACGGCGATGTTGCGGAGCGAGGGCGCGCGGAAGCGGCCCATGTCGGCGGCGTTGGCCGTGATGGCGAAGACGCCGGTGTTGGCCGCGGGGTACGCGCCGTTGCCGTCGACGTTGTAGAGCCCGGTGTTGTGAAAGGGCGTCTCGTCGATGCGCGTGTTGGCGGTGACCACCGAGTCCGAGAAGTTGAAGCCGCCGTGGCAGTGGAAGCACTCGAGGCGCTCGCCGAAGAAGAGGCCCATCCCGCGCTGGGCCGACGCGCTGAGGGCCGCGCGATCGCCGCGCTGATAGCGGTCGTAGGGCGAGTCGGCGGAGAGGATGGCGCGCTCGAAGGACGCGATGGCCTTGAGCACGTTGTCGAGCGTGACGGGGTCGGCCTCGCCGGGGAAGGCGCGCTGGAACATCGCCGGGTAGCGCGCGTCGGCGCGCAGCCGCGCGAGCATCTCGGCCTCGCGGCCCGCGAGCCCGAGCTCGACGGGGACCTCGCCGAACATCGGCACCATGGCCTGCCGCTCGAGGAGGCGCACCGAGGGGTTGGCCCACGTGAGCGTCGCGTTGTAGCCCGCGTTGACGACGCTCATGGACCCGCGCGGCGTAACGTCGCCCGTGGAGCCGATCGACTGCGCGCGCCCGTCGGTGAACGCGAGGCGCTGGTGGTGGCACGACCCGCACGACTGCGTCTCGTTGCCCGAGAGCTTGCGCTCGTAGAACAGGTAGCGCCCGAGCTCGGCCTTCTCGCGCGTGAACGCGTTGTCGGCGGGGATGCGCATCGGGGGAAAGCCCGGCGGCGGCGCGGCGCTGAGCTCCGTCGGCGGCGCGTAGGGCGCGGGGGCGTCGTCGGCGCACGCGGGCGCGGCGAGGGCGAGCGCGAGGATCGCGGCGGCGCGGGTGTGCACGGCGCCGCTCATCGCACGCGGAAGAAGGTCTGCGCGGGCGCGTCGCCGCCGCCCATCGCGATGCCGAGGGTGGGCATGATGGCGAGGCACTCGGGGTCCGTCGCGTCGCCCATGCAGCCGGGGGCGGCCGTCGAGGCGTTGACGTCGGCGGCCGCGACGAGGCGCGCGAGGTCGGCCACGACGACCTGCTGCGCGGGGTCGAAGCCCGTGAGCGTGACCTCGGGGCGGTTGG
>CAISKJ010001798.1 GCA_903885885.1 uncultured delta proteobacterium | reverse complement strand
GGGTGGGGGCTCGATGGAACGCTACAAAACAAGCGTCGTGACGGTAGAAAAGCCCTTCCGCGCATCCCTTTCAGTTCACGGCGCGCTTGGGCGCCTCGTTGGGCGCAATGCCGCTCAGCGGGTGTGCGCCTTCGCGACATGCAGGGCCAGCGTGAAGAGCGCGAGCGGCACCATGTACACCGTCGCCCAGAGCGCGCCCCAGCCGATGGCGCGCGCGAGCTCACCATGGCAGTCGTGCCGGTCGTTGGCGACGCGCCCGATCGCGCGCATAAAGAGCCCGTACATCACGAAGAAGGCCATGGGCAGCGCGAGCTCGACGAGCACCCACGCGGCGCCAAACGCGGCGCCGAGCGCCACGATCACCACGATCACCACGGCGATTCCCTCGCCGCCGGCATCGCCGCAGCCGCTGAGGTCGCTGCAGCCGCTCACCGAGGCGTGCGAGGCGCCCTGCGCGGCCCCGCCGCCCTTCGCGGGGCGGTTCCACGGCGCGAAGTACACGTAGTCGTCGCGGATGCGAAAGCCGCGGTAGAGGAGCACCGCGAGCACGGTCGCGACGGTGCTCCACCACGCGCCGAGCACGAGCTCGGCCTCGAGCCACCGCGGGAGGTGCAGCGACGCGGGGAGCAGCACCGCCGACGCCGCGAAGCTCAGGAGCACCACGAGCCCCGTCGCGCTCGCCGACACGCGCGGCGACGCCGCCATCACCACGCGTCGAACGCTGGCGCGGTAGGGGCTCACGCCCGGCGGCGGAGGGAGTTCCTCGACGGTCGTCCCGTCGGGCTCGCGGTGCTCGATGGTCGGCGCCAGCGAGCGACCCGAGGCCGCGATGGCGATGGCCCCCACGAGCGCGGCGACGCCGCCCACGACGAGCTCGACGGCGTGCGTGTCCCAAAGGTAGAAGCGACGCGAGGCGTACATCGCGCCGCCGACGGAGAGCCCTAGGAACGCGGCGGCGAGCGAGACGCGCCGCGCAGGTCGCGTCGACGACTCGTACGCGCAACGCGCGCAGGCGGGGCGCTCTCCCATGCGAAAGCGGTAGCAGTCGTCGCAGAGGGGGCGTCTGCACGCGCCGCACCGGGCAACCGACGGGCGCATCGGGTGGTCGCTGCACGGACCCGGGGCCGCACCGGCCTCTCTCGGACTCATCGCGTGAAGGTAGAACATCCTCCGGACGATCGTCCGCAAGAAGCGACCGCGACGCCCCGGCAAAGCCCCCGGCGGCCCCGCCGAGGGGCGACGTGGTTGGGCGCGAGGGGACGAGGTACACGCTGCGATCGGCGGGGCGGATGCTATCGTGGGCAACGGTCTGACAGGCACGCGGTGGGGCGGAGCCTCACGACCGCTTGGATCGTGGAGGCGACGGCGGACGAGGGCCGCGCTTGTCACGCGTCGCGCGTGCGTCGGGCAGCTACTCGCTCTGGATCGAGCGCTGCTCCCGGCCGCCCGCGTCGTAGCAGCGCACCGAGCTGCTGCGCTGGCAGCTTCCGCTGTAGCCCGCGATGCTGCAGCTCTGGCCGCTTACGCGCTCGCAGACGGCGATTGCAGTGCGGCGCGAGGCGGCCTGGTCGCCGTCGACGCACACGCGGATCGTCTGCCCCCGAAACCCGAAGCACTTGGCCTCGGCGACACAGGGCTCCACGGTAAGCGCAACGACGAAGAGCAGCGAAGCGATCGAGATAGATTTGAGCACGAGTGAGACTCCTCTTGTTGGTTGGTTACTGGTGAGCTACGGCACGCACGTTGCTGACTGCGAGGGTTGGCAGCGCGGAGTGCGGGGCGCTGACACGAGCAGCCTGTCATGTTGCTCGGCCTGATGCCGCTAACGCTTCGATGCTCTCAGACCACGCCCAACGCTGTCAACGGAGCGGGGTCAAGCAGTCCAACGGCCTCAGCCCGTGCACTCCACACTCTCTACGGGTGGTGGCTATTTTTCGGCGCACACCGGGCGAGGACGAGCCCCGCCCCTACAAACGCCGACCTTCGTAGGGGCGGGGCTTGTCCCCGCCCGAGCGGCGCCGGAAAAGAGCCCACCCCTCTGGGGGACAAGTAGTCCAACGGCCCGTACCCGTCCGCACCGCACTCGCGACGCGCGTGCTCCGGCGGCTCCAGCCCGAGTGAGGCGTGCACGTTCCGACGCCGCAGAGGCCTTCGTTCCCGCGGTCTGGCGCTCGCTTACGGCGCAGTAAGCGTACCCGCGGCCCGTCGGCACGGCCCCTCACGTCCGCTCGGCGACCTGCGCCGCTCCTCGCGAGCGGCGATCGCACCCGCGCCCTCTCCGATGACGTCGCCCGACACCGCGGCGTGGCACCCGGCACGCGGGCCTCGTGGTGCTGGTGCTGCGTACCCCCTGGAGTCGTCGGGGAGTTCGCGAGATGCGCTGCATGGACGGGACTCGTTTGGAGTAGATCGGCCTCACCGGGAGCCACGAAGGCGACGACTCTTCTGACATCGCAGGGCCTTGTTGAGCGCTGCGCGCGCCAGTACGCTCGAGCCATGATCTCCAGGTCGCTCTCACTCCGTGTCGCCCTCCCGCTCATGCTTACGGCGAGCTGCGGTTTCTTTCGCGATCAGTATGAGCCCGACAACCAATGCAGCAGCGCACGCCCCATCCTCCTCGATGCGCAACAGACCCACTCCCTGGACAATCGCTACGACAAAGACTGGCTGATGCTCCGTGTCGAAGCCGGACGGCGATACAGGGTAGGACTCGGCCGAAACTTCGCGAACGACTCGGACATGGCGATCTGGCTTCACGAGTCATGTACGGGCGACTGGATCGCCCGCGGAGGTGGCGCCCACGCGTCTGTTTTCTATACCGCGACCGCAACGGGCAACGTGTATTTGAAGGTGACCGGTCAGAAGCGGAACCGGTACGAGATCGTCGCCACCGAGCTCCGGTAGCCCAGAGATCGCTGGCAATTCATGCTGGGACCGCGTAGCCCGCCATGCCGGTCGCGACCGTTACATCGCAGGAAGAACCCCATGCAACGCACACGTCTCGACGTCGCTCTGCTCGCCCTGCTGGGAGGCGCTACGACAGCGAAGGGGGAGTCGTACCGCGAGCGTGGACGAAGGACCCCCTCCGCGAAGTGATGGCGGAAGGGCCCCTGCGCGGGCATCGACGCTGCGGGCTATCGGATGCCCTATCCAGCCTCGTCGGCATCAGCGTGCGCAGGCTCGCGCGCGTCGCCACCTCGGCCGAGGGCGGCCGCGGGGCACTCTGTGCGCACCAGCTCCCGCACGTACGGCGCGCCCTCGTATCGCCCACCGCGAACGCCGCGCGGCGCCGCCCGCAGCACATGCTCGGGGATCTGCTGCAGCGCCCGCACCCGCTGCCGAAAGACCACGGGCATACACGCGCTCCGTCGCCATCGCCTCGGCGCTGCGGCGGTCGGAGTCAGCGTCGGACGTGAGCGGATTGTCGAGCGCCACGCTGCGCGTCCCGCAGGGCGTGGGGAGCGCGAGGGAGAGCCCCAGCGCCGACGGACGAACGCTCGACGGCGTCGAGAACTCCACGTCGCCCGCGCCGGAGAGCGTCCCGACGCTTTGCCCCTGGCGGATCACCGCCACGCCCCGCACGGCGTCGGCGTCGCGGATCACCACCCGATACCGGATCTGCGCCGGCACCGACGGCTTGCAGCCCTGCGCGCTCAGCGCGATCCACACACCCGCCGCGACGGCGACGAGCCCGCCCGACCGAGCGGATAGGGTCTCCAATCGCCCCCATCGTGAAGGCCCGATAGCCCCCCTGCGCCATCAGCACCGCGATGGTCGAGATCGGCGAGGAGACGCGCGTCGTGATCGAGCACGAGCCCGCGCGCTTTCGCCGCGTCACCACGCACCGACACAAGATGGCTTGCGCGGCCTGCAAACACGGCGGCGTGGTGATCGCGCAGCCCGACGATCCGCCGGCCTCGGGGCCGGGCATGGTGGGCCTGAGCCTCGCCATCGAGATCGCGCTGCGCCACTACGCCGACCACCTGCCCTTTCATCGCATCGCGGGCATCTTCGAGCGCGACGGGCTGCGCATCGACCGCGCCACCCTCTCACGCGTCGGAGGACGCGTCGCAGACGCGCTCGCGCGCCTCGTGGGCTGCATGGAGGCCGAGCCGCTCGCCAGCGACGACGTGCTCGGCATCGACGGCACGGGCATCAAGATCCTCGCGAGCCCGCGCTGCGAGCGCCGGACGATCTACGTGATCCACGGCCGCGGCCAGGTGGTCTTTCGCGCGCTCGATCGCGCCGACGCGGCGCACGTGCTCGAGGGCTTCGAGGGCTTCTGCGGGGTCACCGTCGCCGACGCGGCCACCGTGCACACGGGTTCCTTCGCCGCCGCGCTGCGCGTGATCGTCGCGCTCTGCAACGCGCACGCGCGACGCAAGTTCCACGAGGCCCGCGGCTCCGACCCGACGCGCGCCGAGCACGTGTTGCGCTTCTACCGACGCGTGGCCTTCCTCGAGCGGAGCTGGGCCGACCTCGACCCGAGCGCGAGGCAGCGTGAGCGCGAGGCGATGTTGGGACCGGCCTTCGAGGCGCTGCACGTGTGGGCGATGGCGCAGCGGAGCGAGGTCCCCGCGCGCTCGCCCATCGAGGCCGCGCTCGCGTATCTGTTGTCGCATTGGGAGGGGCTCACGCGCTTCCTGCACGATGGGCGCATCCCGTGGACGAACAACGGCAGCGAGCGTCTGTTGCGGCACGTTGCGGTGGGCCGAAAGGCCTGGATGTTTCGCGGGAGCTTCCGCGGCGCGCGCCGCGCGTGCGTGCTGTGGTCGCTGATGCTGAGCTGCCGCATGCTCGGGATCGATCCGCGTCGCTACCTCCATGACACGCTCGATGCGCTCGCGCGCACGCCGCACAAGGAGCTGAGCGGGCTGACCCCGAGAGCCTACGCCGCGAGGCTCCAGGCCGCGCGCTTCGCGGCGTAGCGCGGAGCTCAGGGCTCAGGCAGTTGCGGTCGCTCGGCGACCACGGGCGCCTCGCTGGCGTCGTCGTGAACGGCCGCGTGGATGACGTGCTCGGTGATGCTCTCCAGGTGCTTTCGGAGCGCGTCGTCGAGGGCGCGAAAGTGCGTCCAGAGCGTCTGCTGAAAGGAGTCGGGCGCGCGCAGGCACAGGGTGCTCATGCGCTGTCGCGGGTATCGGTAGGGGCGCAGCCCATAGCGTCGGCACAGGGCCGTAAAGAGCCTTCGCGACCACGGATCGCAGGGCGGGCGCATCAAAATCACTGTGATTCGCGAACGTTTCTGACGCGCTTCGTCGCCGCGGGTTGGAAACTATCCGTGTCAACTTAGCGGCTCCGCAAGGGAGTTCTTGCTTGGCT
>CAISKJ010001797.1 GCA_903885885.1 uncultured delta proteobacterium | reverse complement strand
GCCGAGGAAGCGGGCGCGTCGGACTCGCCCTCGAGGAGCGTGCGGTCGGCGTCGTGGGCGCGCTCGCGGGCGACCGTGGGCTCGTCGTCGAGGAAGCGCAGCGCGCGCACGGTGGGGGGCGGTGCGCGCGGCGTCTTGCGGGGATCGGGGTCGGGCGGTGGTCTCGACCGAGTCGTCGGCGTTGCGCGGTCGCGGCGGTGTCGGCGGACCGGGAGGCCCTCTCATCGCCGCGCAGCGTTGGACGCCAGCGCGCACAGTGTCAATGGGGGATCACCGACAGCCTCGCATTCCGCGAGGGGGCGAAGTACCGTCCGCGCCCTCCGATGAGCACCTACGAGAACGTGACCCTCGAGCGCGACGGCGGGTGGGCCGTCGTCACCCTCAACCGCCCCGACGCGATGAACTCCCTCTCGCGCGCCCTCGTGCGCGAGCTCGGCGACGTGTTTCGCGCGCTCTCGGCCGACCCGACCGTGCGCGTGGTGATTCTCACCGGCGCGGGGGAGAAAGCCTTCTGCGCGGGCGCCGACCTCAAAGAGCGCAAGGGCATGACCGACGACGACGTGCGCGCGATGCTCGGGTACTACCGCGAGAGCTTCGGCGCCATCGATCGCTGCACCAGGCCCGTGGTGGCCGCCCTCAACGGCGTGGCCCTCGGCGGCGGCTTCGAACTCGCCCTCGCGTGCGACCTCCGCGTGGCCGCTGCGACGGCGCTCGTGGGCCTGCCCGAGACGACGCTCGCGATCATTCCGGGCGCCGGCGGCACGCAACGCCTGCCGCGCCTCGTGGGCACCGGCAAGGCCAAGGAGCTCATTCTTCTGGGCCGTCGCATCGCCGCGCCCGAGGCCCTCGCGCTGGGCCTCGTGACGGCCGTCGCTGAGCCCGGTGAGCGCGTCGTCGACGCCGCGAAGAAGCTCACCGCGCACCTCGTGACGGGCGCGCCCATCGCGCTCGCGGCGGCGATGGAGGCGGTCGACGAGGGCGCCGACCTCGACTTCGAAGCGGGCCTCGACCTCGAGGCGCGCTGCTACGAGAAGACGCTCCAATCGACCGATCGACGCGAGGCCCTCGCGGCCTTCGCCGAGAAGCGCAAGCCCGTCTACCGGGGAGAGTAAAATGTCGGACGCGAAGCTCAAAGAGACCCTCGCGCGCGTCGAGCGCGGCGGCGCCGAGAAGTATCACCAGAAGAACGCCAAGGAGCACAAGCTCTTCGCCCGCGAGCGCATCGCGCGCCTCATCGACGCGGGCAGCTTCGTCGAAGAGGCCGCCCTCGCCAACAACCGCGAGCCCGACCTCCCCGCCGACGGCGTGGTGACGGGAACGGCCACCGTGGGCGGTCGCACCGTGGCCATCATGGCCAACGACTCGACCATCAAGGCAGGCTCCTGGGGCTGGCGCACCGTCGAGAAGATTCTGCGCATTCAAGAGGTGGCCAAAGACCTGCGCTGCCCGCTCTTCTATCTGGTCGACTCGGCCGGGGCGCGCATCACCGATCAGGTCGAGATGTTTCCGGGCCGTCGCGGGGCGGGGCGCATCTTCTACAACCAGGTGCAGATGTCGGGGCAGATCCCGCAGATCTGTCTGCTCTTCGGGCCGAGCGCCGCGGGCGGGGCGTACATCCCGGCCTTCTGCGACGTGGTGATCATGGTCGAGGGCAACGCGAGCATGTACCTGGGCTCGCCGCGCATGGCCGAGATGGTGATCGGCGAGAAGGTGACGCTCGAAGAGATGGGCGGCGCGCGCATGCACTGCTCCGTGTCGGGCTGCGGCGACGTGCTCGCCAAGACCGAAGACGACGCCATCGCGTGGGCGAAGCGCTACCTCGCGTACATGCCGCAGAACTGGCACGAGAAGCCCGCGCGCATCGAGGCCGTGGAGCCCGAGCGCTCGGGCAAGACGCTCGAGCAGATCGTTCCCGTCGACGAGAACAAGCCCTTCAAGATGGAGCACCTCATTCGCGAGGTGGTCGATCGCGACAGCTACCTCGAGGTGAAGAAGCTCTTCGCGCAGGAGCTCATCACGGCCTTCGCGCGCATCGACGGGCAGGCCGTGGGCATCGTGGCCAACAACCCCTTCTACAAGGGCGGCGTGCTCTTCGTCGACAGCGCCGACAAGGCCGCGCGCTTCATCTGGCTGTGCGACGCGTTCAACATCCCGCTCTTGTACCTCGCCGACGTGCCGGGCTTCATGATCGGCACCAAGGTGGAGCGCGAGGGCATCATTCGCGCGGGCGCCAAGATGATCGCCGCGGTGAGCGAGGCCAAGGTGCCGAAGCTCTCGGTGGTGGTGCGCAAGGCCTACGGCGCGGGCCTCTACGCGATGTGCGGCCCGGCCTTCGAGCCCGACGCGTGCCTCGCGCTCCCGACGGCCTCGATCGCCGTGATGGGCCCCAACGCGGCCGTGAACGCCGTGTACTTCAACAAGATCCAGGAGGTGCCCGAGGGGCCCGAGCGCGTCGCCTTCGTCGACAAGCTGCGCGCCGAGTACCGCGAAGACATCGACCTCTACAAGCTCGCGGGCGAGCTCGTGGTCGACGCGGTGGTGCCCTTCGACTCGCTGCGCAGCGAGCTCTCGCGCCGCTTCGCACGGCTCGCCTCGAAGCACGAGGCGCGGCCCGCCAAGCACCACATGGTGCTCCCCGTCTGAGCGCCGGCGCGGCCCTCACCCCGTCCCTCTCCCACGCAGAGCGCGGGAGAGGGTGCCTCAGCATGCTGCATGCCCTCACCCCGTCCCTCTCCCGCGAGGGCGCGGGAGAGGGTGCGCTGCGTGGAACGCGCACGCCGTGAAGTCTCGCGCCGTCACCACAACACCTTCGTCGGGCGGTTGG
>CAISKJ010001796.1 GCA_903885885.1 uncultured delta proteobacterium | reverse complement strand
GGTGGGCGTATTTTGCAAAACCTGCAGCCGAGAGCGGGAGACGGGATTCGAACCCGCGACGTTCAGCTTGGAAGGCTGACGCTCTACCAACTGAGCTCCTCCCGCAATGTCAGTAACTCTCAGAAAACACAAGCAATCAGTGGAGAGTGTTGGATTTGAACCAACGTAGGCGTGAACCGGCAGATTTACAGTCTGCTCCCTTTGGCCGCTCGGGCAACTCTCCGTATCCTGCGAAACCCTCTCTACTACAAGCTCTCTCGATTGACGCGTGGTTTGTTGAGCTGGCGACGGGATTTGAACCTGCAACCGCCTGTTTACAAAACAGGTGCTCTACCGTTGAGCTACGCCAGCACCCTTCGTTTTCAAGGGGCGCCAACCATAGCCGAGCTCCGGTGGAGGCGCAACCCTCACGCCCGGAACGCCGCGAGGGACGCGCTTCTATCGTCGTTGGTGGGGGGTGTCAAGCACTGTCTTCACGTTGCCGGCTGCGACGCGGTCGGAGCCGGAGCTCCGACAGGTGCATTCGGCGCAGAATGCTGTGCTGGCGCGGTGTTTCCGCCGCCGAGGATCAGCGCGCGCAGATCGTCGAGGGCGCTCGTCGCGCGGCGCACCCACTCGTTGTCGGAGATCGCGTTGCGGCGCGCCATCGTGAGCGTGGCCTCCCAGCTGCGGAGCGCGCCCTGGAGCAGCGGCCGCAGCCGATCGCCGGTGCGTCGACGGTAGATCTCACGGGCGGGAGCGCCCCAGTCCGCGGGCGTAGGTGCCTCGACGATGGCCCGGTAGAGGTCGCGGTACATCTCGCCGATGCGGTAGCCCGCAGCGGCCGCCCAGTGGGGGTTGCCGACGCGGATCGCGTCGTTGAAGAGCACGTGCGCGTGCGTCACGAGCTGCACGCGCCGCGTGATGGCCTCTTCGCCAGCGGGGTCTTCGACGCGGTACACGACGTCGTTCGCGCGCGTGCGGAACACCTCCGCGAGCGCCACGCGGGCCTGCGCGGCGTACGTGTCGTCGCCGATCGTCGCGACACTCTCCGTCGTCGGCGCGATCGCGATGGCTTGCTCCGCGGCGCGCTCGGCGCCGTCGCGATCGTTCTGGGCGAGCAGCGCGACCGCGCGGCGCGCGAGGGCCTCGATGCGCTCGCTCATGGGGAGGTCGGCGCGCGCGAGCAACGCGTCGGACGCCTCGATCACCCACGCGGGCTGCTGCGCGCGTTCGCCGATCACCGCGACGCGGAACCACGCATCACGCGTGAGGTCGGGCTCTCGCGGCGCGTGCGCGGCCGTGCGCATCGCCTCGACCGCGTCGGGCAGGCGCTCCATACGCTGCAGGCAGAGCCCGCGGTTGTAGTGCGACGTCGGCACGCGGGGGTTGTCGGGGAACTCGCGCACGAGGCGCTCGTAGAGCCCCACGGCCTCCTCGCACCGCTGCTCGCGGACGGCGCGCGTCGCGCGCTCGAAGAGCATCGCGGCGTCGTACGCGTCGCCCGCGCCGGTGCTCGGCGACGAGACCACGCGGAACTCCTCGCCGCGCACGAGGGGCCTTTGCGCCGGCGTTGCAGTGCGCGCGCGCGCGGTCGTCGTCGTGGCGCACGCGCCGGTGAGCGAGAGCGCGAGGAGCAGCGCGAGAGAGGGCTTCGTCATCGTGGGTGTCACCGTGGTGCTTGCCGCGTGGGCGATGGAGCGTACTACGACCGTGTCGCGGGAATGCACGGCGGGGTGCATCGCGGGTGGTTCCTCTCAGCGCGAGATCTGTTACATCGCTCGCGGTGAGCACCGAAGCGCTGCGGTTTCGAGCGGGCCTCGACGAGAACGGTTTGGGGCCGCGGCTCGGGCCGATGACCGTCACCGGCGTGCTCCTTGCGCTCTCGAAGCCCGACGCCGTGTGGTGCCCCGCAGCGGTCGCGGCGGGCATCGGTGACAGCAAGAGCCTCTGCGCGCACGGCTCGATGGGCGAAGTCGAGCGCTTCGTCCTCGCCGTCGCCGACGTGCACCTCGGCGTGCGCCCTGCGACGCTCGCGGCGCTGCTCGACGCGATCGGCCACGAGGGCCTCGCCGCGCTGCGCGCCCTCTGCCCCGATGGGGAGGCGCCGCGCGCGTGCTTCGCACATGGCATCGCCCTGCCCGCGTTTGGGCCCGCCCCCGGAGCGGCGGACCTCGCGGCGGCGCGCTCGCTCCTCGCAGCGGGCATGCGCGTCGCGGAGGCGCGCGTCTCGCTCGCGTGTGCGAAGAAGCTCAACGCGGCCGCTGCCCGCGGGCGCAGCCGCTTCGACGTCGACCTCGATGCGATGCTCTCGATCGCGGCGCGCTTCCGCGCGAGCGCCGCCGTCGAGGTGACGGTGAACTGCGGCAAGGTCGGCGGGCGCAAGTCCTACGGTCCGGCGCTCACTGCGCTGCATCCGCTGCCCGAGACGATCGAAGAGACGCCCGCGCGCTCGGCATATCGCCTGCGATCGCTGGGCACAGTGGCCTTCGTTCGCGACGGCGATGCGACGGACCCCGCGATCGCCCTCGCCTCGCTGTTCGGCAAGTACGTGCGCGAACTCACCATGGAGCGCATCTACCGCTACTACGCTTCGCACATCGAGGGCCTCGGGCGCGCGAGCGGGTACCACGACCCGGTGACCACGCGCTTCATCGCGGCCACCGCGCTCACGCGCTCGAAGCAGGGCATCGACGACGTGTGCTTCACGCGCTGACGAGGCGCGGGGAGCGATACGCTACAGCAGCTCGACGCCCGTCGCGTCGAGCTCGAGGCGCGCCGCCGCCTGCTGGCCGGTGGCCTCGGCGGCCTCCTGCTCGCAGTGGCCGTTGGGGTTGCCGCCCTCGACGGTGGCTTGCACGCGCGCACGGCGACCGCTCGCGTTGCGCGGGATGAAGAACGAATGCCCGTGCATGCGGACGTGCACGCGCTGGTCGCCGTCGCCGATCTGCATCCAGCAGCCGCGCGCCTGGCACACCGCCGTGACGACGCCCTCGGTGCGAACCGTCTGCCCTGAGAACTGCGACGGGTGCTGCACGATGGCAGCGAGCGCGGTGCTGTCGGCGACCGTGATGGGCTGACCGAAGATGGTCGCGGCAGCGGGCGCTGCGGGCTCGGCGTGCGCCGCCAGAGTCGGGGCGGCCTGCGCCGACGGCGCCGCCACGTGTTCGGGTTGCACCTGCGGGGTGGGCGAAGGGTTCTCGCGGAGGCAGCCGAGGGCGCTGAGGAGAAGCAGGATCGACGCGCGCTTCATAGGGCATTGGCCTTTACCACATGCGTATCGAGACTCAAGGCCGGCCCCGCTTGCACGTTTCTGGACGGCTCTTCGCAGCTCCGATAACGGCGTTGGGCATGGAGAACTCAGCTCGCTCGGAGCGCCGCGCTCACACGCGGCTGCCGGTGGACCTGTGGGTGGAAGAGTCGCTCGAAGGCGCGGTGTATTATCAGCGCGCGACGGACCTCTCGCTCAGCGGTGTCTTTCTCGCCAGGACCCTTCCGCACCCGCCTGGCACGCGCGTTCGACTGCGCGTCGAGCTCGGTGACGCCAACGACCTCCACCTCCACGGCGAGGTGGTCGACGACGGACGAGATGTGGGCATGGGCGTGCGCTTTGTCGACGTGGATCGCTCGTCGCGCGCGCGCATTGCCAACTACCTTCTCGCGCTGCGAATCAAGGCCTGAGCTGCGCCCGGAGCGCGCTGGGAGGGGCGATCCGCGAGGGTCGCCCTTTGTGTTTTTTGCGTTCGAGGCGCCGGAGTGGCGTCGAGGCGCGCGACGTTGATCGGGGGGGTGTCGGGGCGGAGGAGGAGCGGCGCTCGCAACGTGTGCGAACGCCGCTCGCTGGAGATCAGCAGGGGATGCAGATCACGAGGCTGCCGAGCATGTGAATGTCGTACTGCCCGTTGTCACACATCGGGCGGCACTCCCACACCTCGGACTCGAACGCGTAGTGCGGCGTCTGGCCCGGCGGGCAGGTGACGTCGGGGCGCGGGCCACACACGACGAGGCCGTCGTAGAGGCCGCCGTAGGTGATGAGAACCTCGCAGCCGCGCTCGCAGCGCCACGCCCCGCCCTGAGTGTAGTAGGGGTAGAGGTCGGGCGGGCACGAGGGCGGCGGCGGGACGCAGCGGAACATGTCGGGGCGCGTCTCGACGGAGACCATGTTGCCGCTGCAGCGCATCGACTCGCACATCGGAAGCAGCGTGGGCATGTTGTCGCCGGGGCCCACCATGGAGCGGTCGCCGCGCATGTGGAAGTCGCGGCGGTGATAGACCAGCGTCTGGCCGGGGCCACACACGCACCAGTCGGCGTCGACCTCGCCATCGCAGTCGTCATCGAGGCCGTTGCACACCTCCGCCGCGGGGTTGACCGAGCCCGAGCACGCGCTCCACCGGCCGCTCGACTGGCAGGTGATGATGCCCGCGTGGCAGATGCCCACACCCGCCGCGGCGGGCGGACCGTTGAAGCACGAGCGCGTCTGGCCGGGCGTGCAGGCGCAGCCCTCGTCGATCTGGCCGTCGCAGTTGTTGTCACGGCCGTCGCACTCTTCGATCGTGTTGGGCGTGGTCGCGCCGAGGCAGCGCCCCCAGTCGGAGGTGCCGTCGGGGTTGGCCGTGCACATCTGCGAGCCGGCCGCGCAGACGCCCATGCCGGCCGTGCCTGCGGGGCCCGGGTAGCAGCCGCGAATCTCGCCGATCGTGCAGTTGCAGCCCTCATCGATGGTGCCGTCGCAGTCGTTGTCGATGCGGTCGCAACGCTCGATCACGGGCAGAAACTGCTCGTTGCAGGAGCCCCAGGTGCCCGCCGGGAGGCAGGTCTGCGAGCCCGCGCGGCACACGCCCACGTTGAGCGTGCCCGCCGGGCCTGCGTAGCAGCTGCGCGTCATGCCGGGGGCGCATCGGCAGCCTTCATCGACCTGACGGTTGCAGTTGTTGTCGTTGCCGTCACAGACCTCGCTGGCCGCGGGGCTGCCGGAGCCCGTGCATGCGCCCCAGGTGCCCACCGACTGCGCGCCGCCGGTGCCCGTGCACGACTGCGAGCCCCACGCGCAGGGCCCGACGCCCGCGAGCGCCGGGTTGCCGACGAAGCAGTACTGCCGTTGGCCGACGTAGCACTCGCAGCCCTCGTCGACCTGGCCGTTCATGTTGTCGTCGAAGCCGTTGCGGCAGATCTCGCCGGCGACGGAGCTGTCGGGGTTGAGGTCGTCGGCGTCGGTCATGGCGTCGGTGCGCGGGCGGTCGTTGCGCGCGTCGCCCACGTCGCCGCCGGGTACGTCGCTCATACCGCCGTCGAGGCCGTCGACGTTGCGGCACACGCCGCCGGTGCACACGCCGCTCGCGCACTGCTCGGCCCCGGTGCAGGCCGAGCCGACGGGGAGCGTCCCGCCGCCGCCGGGCGTCGAGGAGCACACGCCGCTCACGCAGAAGCCGCTGGCGCAGGTGCCGTTGCTCGAGCACGTGGTGCCGTTGGTGTGGCCCATGCCGCCCGTCATGCTCTGGCAGCAGCCCGACTCGCACACGCCGCTCGCGCACTCGGAGTGGGCGCCGCGCGTCTCGCCGTTGCCGCGGCCCATGCCGCCCGGGCTCTGGCAGAGGTTGGCGTTGCAGTTGGCGCTCGCGCACTCGCTGTTCGCGCGGCAGTAGGTGCCGTTGGGGCGGCCGCCCGAGGGCGGGCGACAGACGCCGCCGCTACAGTTGGCGCTCGCGCACTCGCCGTTGCTCGCGCAGGTGGCGCCGTCGGCGCGGCCCGTGCCGCCCACGGTTCCCTGGCAAACGCCACCGCCGCAGATTCCGCTGCCGCAGTCGGACGCCGAGCCGCAGGCCATGCCGTTGGGGCGGCCCATCGCGCCCGCGTTGCTCTGGCAGACGCCGCTCGCGCAGATGGAGCTCGCGCACTCACCGTTGCTCGCGCAGGGGACGCCGTTGCCGCGGCCCATGCCGCCGGGCGTCGACTGGCACACGTTCATCACGCAGTTGTCGCTGCCGCACTCGGCGCCCGTTGCGCATGCGCCGCCGTTGGCGCGGCCCGAGCCGCCCGCGGTCGACTGGCACACGCTGCCGTTGCACACGCCGCTCACGCAGTCGCCGTGGTTGGCGCACTGCGCGCCGTTGGGGCGGTCGCCCATGGTGGTGATGTGTCCGTCGGTCGACTCCGTGCACGCGGCGCTCCCCAGCGCGACGGCGAGCACGAACAACGCTCTCGTCCAGGTTCTCATTCGATTTTCCGCTCTACGGTGGTAGGTGCGTCTGCGCGGAGCGCGCGACGATTCAGTGCACGATGATCCGGTCGATGACGCTGGTGGCAGCGCTCAGACCGGGGATGCTCGAGACCGCGCTGCCCAGTCGCACGCGACGGAAGCGGGCGCGCCAGTACATGTGGAAGGCCCACTCGTCGCGGTCTTCCTCGCCGTCGTAGTAGTACTCGGCCTGCGCGAGCCCGATGTGCGTTAAGGCCTCGAAGGCCCCGAACGCGTCGCCGCCGACGCCGCGCCCCAGCGTGGCGACGTTGACCCCGCGCACGTTGTTGGAGAACGGCGTACGCGACGCGATCGCGACGCCGCGGAGCTGCACGTACTCGCAGTCTTGCCCGGGCATGCCGTCGGTGCAGTCGCCGCTGCCGTAGTCCATGTCGTAGTTGCGCCAGCTGGGGCGGTCGGGCGGGCAGAGCGACGTGCCGATGATGCGCCCGATCCAGCCCGAGATGAGGCTGCGGAAGGGCGAGAGGAACGACAGGAAGCTGAGCGGGAAGGTGAGCGCGTCGCCGATGTTGCGCCCCGCGCGGATGCAGAGCCCCCGGGGGTTGGACTCGAGGGGCATCGGCTCGACGGGGAGCGTGCGGTAGGGGACTACGGGGAGGAGCAGGCCGCTGTCGGCGGGGGGACTGTACGTGCCGCTGAGGGTGCTCGTGAGCACGCGCCCCTGAGCAATGCCCGGGAAGGTGTTCTTGATCACCTCTTGCGCGCTGTGACCGAGCTGCAGCGCGGGCTGGAGCACCCCGCGGCTGTACGCCTCGACGAGGCGCACCAGGATCTGATCGGCCGACTCGAGCGCCGGGACCGCCTCGCCGCACACCAGGATGAGCAGCGTGCCGCACGCGATCACCAGGCCGAACACCGCGCGCTCGACGAGGCGCATCGCGAGGTAGATCGTCATGAGCAGCAGCAGCACGATGTTGATCATCGCGATGAGGTTCATGCCGCGGGCGTGCACCACGGCGCCCGAGAACGCGATCGCGTCGGCCGCGTCTTGCAGGCGCTCGCGGTACACGAGCGTGTTGCCGATGCCCACGATGTAATAGAGGAACCCCGTCACCAGCATCGCCATGAAGACGCCGATCACCATGACCGCGCCGCTGTCGTCGCGGCCCAGTGAGGTGCGCGGGTTTGTGCCGCGCGCGTCGTCGAACAAGGCAGGCGAAGGGGGTGCGGTGCTCATCAGATCAGGGCCTCGACGCTATGCCACCAGAAAGGGTCTCGGAGCGTCAAGGACCGACGCTGGCCAACCAGAGCGACGCTCCTTGCGTGGAACGGGCCACGCGCGATCTGCGACGGCCCGTCGCGCGCGCTGCGCTCCACACGAGCAAACCGTCGTCGAACGCCGCACGCGCGTGTGGTCAATCCTCTACCCGGTGGGAGGCTTCAGTGGTCACTCGACCCCCACGCGAACGCGGCCGTCGCGACACGCGAGACACGTTGACGTGACGCCGCGTGTGGTGGTGCGATCGCGCGCATGAGGCCCTTCATCTTGATCGCGGCGGTGCTGTTGGGAGCCGCGGGCTTCGTGCAGGCGATGCCCGGCGGCGATCGCCTCGCGCAGCGCCGTCCGCAGCGCATCGGACCGCGGCGCCCCGCGACGGGCGGCGGTGCTGCGCCGGTGGGCGCTCCGCAGGCGGTGGGGCCCAACGGCCAGCCGCGCAGCAACGACCCGGTGCGCTGCATCGCCGACTGCGACACCACCATGCGCACGTGCCTCAACCGCTGCCCGCACGAGAACTCTCGCGGGTGCGAGCGGCTGTGCTTCACCGCCGTCGCGCAGTGCTACAGCGCATGCCCCGACGACGCGGCCACGATGGCCCTCGACGGCGGCTGGCACCGCGAGACGCCCGCGCCGGGCCCGGTGTTTCACACGCTCCCGCGGCGTTGATTTCGCGCGCTTGACAAGGGGCCGCGCGGCGGGTTCTAACCGCGGCGCATGCAACTCGCGCGTGTGATCGGCACCTGCGTCGCGACGCAGAAATACCCGGGCCTCGGTGGGGTCAGGCTGCTGATCGTCGAGCCCGTCGACGCTCTCGGCAAGGCGACCGGCGCGCCCATCGTGGCGGCCGACACCGTGAGCGCGGGCGAAGGGGAGCTCGTGTTCCTCGTCGGCGCACGCGAGGCGTCGCTCGCCCTCGATGAAGCCTTCGTGCCCGTAGACTCTGCCATTGTGGGCCTCGTCGACGAGACGTGGCGCGACGACGTGGGCAAGGGGTTTCTGCGTGGCCGCGACGACGTGGGGCCGCGATGAAGCTCGCCCGCGTGGTCGGCACGGTCACCGCGACGGTGCATCACCCCTCGTACGACGCGCAGACGCTGCTCCTGTGTGAACCCGTTGATGCGGAGGGCCAGCGCACGGGCGAGGTCTTCGTGGCGGTCGACCGCGCGCAGGCTGGCACGGGCGACCTGGTGCTCATCAACGCCGAGGGCGGCGGGGCGCGGCAGATGTTCGGCTTGAAGCCCACCGACAAGCTCGCCATTCAAGACGTGATCGTGGGCGTCGTCGACGCCGTCAGCGGTGACGCATGAACGAGGCGCGCGTCCGCGAGGAGATCGCCCGCGCGTGCGCCCGCATGGCGGCGCGGGGCTGGGTCGCCAACCATGACGGCAACGTGTCGGCGCGCGTAGCCCCCAACCGCTTTCTGTGCACGCCCACCGCGACGGCCAAAGAGGTCGTACAGGCCGATGGCCTCGTGGTCACCGACGCGTCGGGCAAGCAGACCGGCGGGCGCGGCAAGGCCTTCTCGGAGTATGGGCTCCACCTCGCGGTGTACCGCGCGCGCGCCGACGTGGGCGCGGTCGTTCACGCGCATCCGCCCTTTGCGACGGGTCTCGGCGTGAGCGGACGCGAGCTCGTGAGCTTTCTCCCCGAGGCGGTGGTCTCGCTGGGGGTGCGCATCCCGCTGGTGCCGCTCGCCATGCCGGGCGCGCCTGCGCTCGCGGCGGCCGAGCCCTTCTTCGCAAAGTTCGACGCGGTGCTCGTCGCGGGCAACGGCGTGTTTGCGTGGGGCGACGACGTCGAGCAGGCCTACCTGCGCCTCGAGCTCGTCGAGCACCTGGCCACCATCGCCGCGCGCGCCGCTGCGTGGGGCGGGCCCCATCCGCTGCCCCAAGACATGATCGAGAAGCTCCTCGAGGCGCGGCGCAAGGCCTTTCCCGGGCGCGCGTAGCGCAGCACGGGCGCTACCAGCAGAGCTGCATGCCGTCGTGGGAGACGTCGATGTCGTGAGCTGCGAGCTCGGCGCGCGCGGCCCCCTCGTCGCGCAGCGCGGGGT
>CAISKJ010001795.1 GCA_903885885.1 uncultured delta proteobacterium | reverse complement strand
CGAGCGCTTCGACGACGCGCAGCGGAGGGTGATCGCCGACGCGCGCGCGGCGTGGGATGGCAGGGTGTACGGGGCCGATGGGGCCGCGGCGCGCCTGGGGCTCGCGCCCCACGTCGCTCCCGGCGGATAGGGCCTCCAATCGCCCCCATCGTGAAGGCCCGATAGCCCCCCTGCGTCGTCACCCACGCGTAACGGATGCTCTGCCCACGCTCGCGGTACGACTCCCCCTTCGCTGTCGTGGCGGCCGGGGCATCGCGATCAAGGTCCGAAGAGGAGGATGTATCCGCGTCGGAGCACGACGGGTGGCGCGGAGAAGCCGAGGTCAAAAAACTGCGTCTGCGCGGGGATGTGCGAAGGCATCGGAACATCGCCGGTGAGGTGGAGGCCCGCCTCGGAGAAGAGCGCGACCAGGGCGGGGCGATCGAACTCGCGGTCGGGGTACAGCCAATCCTGGTGGTAGACGAGCGTGCCGCCCGGCCGCAGCAGGCGCGCGAAGCGGCGAAGTTGGGCGACGACCTCCTGGCGCGGCGTGCCAGCGCCGAACCCGAAGACGTTGATCATCAACATCCGGTCGAGGCTCCCGGCCGCCACGTCATCGAGGCCCGTGTCGAAGGGCCGCGCGAGGGGGCGGGTCACGACCGGCGCGCGGCGCGCGGCGGGAATGACCGATGCCGCGCGCTGGAGAAGGGACAGCGCCGCCCGGTCGACGTCGGTCGCGTACACCATGCCCGCGGGTCCGACCTGCTCTGCGATGGGAATGGTCATCAGACCGCGGCCCGCCCCCACGTCGGCGACCCGCATGCCGGGGACGAGCATCAGCCGCTCGAGAATCAGTGCGTGGACGCGCTCCACGTCTGTCGATGATTTCTCCGAGTAGTAATAGTTTCTTGTAAGCGGATCGTCGCGGTCGAAGCAGATGCCCCGACGGCAACTCAAACGATCGCTGCACCGGCCGTCGGTGAAGCACCCGCACCCCGCGGCGCCGACCTCGCACCGCACGGAGACGCAGACGCCGCTCTCGCAGAGGCCCTCTCGACAAACGCCGAAGGTGTTACAAGCGCAGCGGAGCTCACCCGTGACGCAGGATCCGCCACCGGTGTGCGATCGCCTGCAAGCCGACCACGCGAGCACGACGCTCGTGAGGAGGGCAAGCGCCGCGTAGGCGACTCGGGCTCGATGTCCACGGGCAAAACCTTCAACCACGGTCAGAAGTCCTCGCAACCTGCCAGTTTGCAGCCTCATGGGGCCACCCATGTCGCAAGGTCATGGGGCCAGGGAGAGGCGAGCGAAGCGACGCCCCGATAGGTATCCCGTGACGCCTCCGGCGTCGAGGCCCGCGGAGGAGGGTCGCACAGCGACCCGACGACGTCTTCTTGCAGGATCATGGGGCCCCACCCCCCGCACTTTGGCCGGGCGCCCCCATGAGCTTGCGGACCTCAGCGACGACGCGCGCGAGGATGTACGTGGACCTTCGCCGTCGGCGCGTTCGGCGTCGGCGACGAGCGGGCGGCCGTGCCCCGCGAGCACGTGGTCGTAGTGCCATCCGGCGGCGTGAAAGGCGTCGAGCGAGGCGTGCGCGCGGCGCACGTCGCGGGAGAACGCGTCGTGGGCGCGCACCACGGCGCGCAGCAGCGTGAGCGGCGGACGCGCCGTGAGCAGCGTGTCGCCCGTGAGCAGGCAGCCCGTTGCCGCGTGGCGAAAGAGCACCGATCCGTCGGTGTGCCCGGGCACCGCGTGCACCTCCATGCTGGCCACGGCGTCGCCGCCGTCGAGGGCGCGGTCGACGCAGAGCGCGGAGGGAAAGCGGTTCTCGATGGCGCAGAGCGCGCGCTCGATGAGGTTGCCGCGGTCGCCCATCACCGGCCTCGGGGCGGCGCCGTCGAGCACCGCGGCGTCGGCGCGGTGGGCGAGCACCCGCACGCCGTGCTCGCGCTGCAGAAAGCCCGCGTTGCCCGCGTGGTCCGAGTGGTAGTGCGTGAGCAGCACACCGGTGAGGTCGGCGGGGCGGAGCCCCGACGCGCGCAGCTCGCGCAGGAGCTGCCACCGCTCGCTCCAGTGGCCCGAGTCGACGAGCCATCGGTCGCCGGGGCCGCCGTCGAGCAGGTACACGT
>CAISKJ010001794.1 GCA_903885885.1 uncultured delta proteobacterium | reverse complement strand
CGCCCGACAACGGCCCCGCCACGGACCCGATGCACCAGGCGCTGTGGATCCCGCCGGTGATCGAAGGCACCACCTTCAACCTCGCGCTCGCCCCCTCGACGCGGAGCTATCGCACCGGCGCCGCGACGCCCACCATGGGCTACAACGGCGCGTCGTTCTGGGGCCCCACGCTGCGCATGCGCCGCGGCACGCGCGTGACCCTCAACGTGCGCAACGGGCTCACCGAAGAGACCACCACGCACTGGCACGGCCTGCACCTCCCCGCCGCGATGGACGGCGGCCCGCACCAGCCCATCGCCGCGGGCGCCACCTGGTCGCCCAGCTTCGACGTCACCAACAACGCCGGCACCTACTGGTATCACCCGCATCTGCACCATCACACGCTCGAGCAGCTCGTGCACGGCGCGGGCGGGCTCATTCTCATCGACGACGACGCCGAGGCCCTGCTCCCCCTGCCCCGCACCTACGGCGTCGACGACATCCCCCTCGTGCTCACGAGCCGCCGCTTCAACGCCGACAACACCTTCGACACGGCGGGCGCCTACGGCGACGTGCTCCTCGTGAACGGCACGGCCACGCCGTCGGTGCGGCTCCCGGCGCAGCTCGTACGGCTCCGCATTCTCAACGCCGAGGTCGAGCGGAGCTACATTCTGGGCTTCCCCGACAACCGCACGTTCTATGTGATCGGCACCGACGGCGGCCTCGTCGAGGCGCCCGTCGCCGTCACGCGGCTCCAGATGGCCGTCGGCGAGCGCTACGAGGTCCTCGTTGATCTCTCGTCGGCCGCGGTGGGCTCCACGCTCGACCTGCAGGCCTTCAACGGCGGCCAGGCGCTGGGCTTCCCCGGCGGCGAGCCGGGCGCCGGGGGCATGTTCGGCAGCGCGCTCAACAACCGAACGTTCGACGTGCTGCGCATCCAGGTGAGCGAGGCCCCCGTCGGAGCGCCGCGCGCCGTTCCCGCGCGCCTCGTGAGCAGCACCTTTCCCACCGACGCGCAGGTGACCATGCGGCGCACGCTCGCCATCACCGACCGCGGCCCCGGCACGCCCTTCACCTTCGACGGCGTGGGCTACAGCGACGCCGTGATCAACCACCGCGTGGCCCTCGGCGCCACCGAGGCGTGGACGATCACCAACGGCCCCACCTTCGGGCACTCGTTTCACATCCACGACGTGCAGTTTCGCATCCTGTCGCGCAGCGCCGGCGCCCTCGCGCCCTACGAGCAGGGCTGGAAGGACACCGTGTTCGTGCCCCGCAACACGTCGGTCACCTTCGTCGCGCGCTTCGCCGACTACGCGAGCCCCACGGACCCCTTCATGTACCACTGCCACATGTCGAACCACGAAGACGAAGGCCTCATGGGCCAGTTCCTCGTGCAGTAGGGCTCCGCCCCGTCGGCGCGCGTGGAGCGCCCCGCGCCGGCCGATGTACGAAGAGGTGTTTTCGAAAGGCTTATGGCCCCATCAGCGAGGCCGTCGCGGCGGGTGAGCGCAGCCCCGCACTGAGCAGAGAACGCGCAGCTCCGCGATGACGAAGCCCCCCTCATCGCGGGCGCACATGAAGCGACGCTCACGTACGAAGCGCGAGGTGCGTGTTAGCGTCGCGCCGTTCGTCGATGCCGAGAGACCCCTGCCTCGATCAGACCGATCCCGAATACGCGGCCACGGCGCGCGGCAGCCAGTTGAGCATTCTCATCAACGGGCTCGTGTACCCGCTGTGGACCTTCATGATCGGCGCGCTCGGGCCGCCGCTGTCACCGCCCATCGACGACCCCATCGGGCCGCGCCTGTGGGTGGCCGCGGCGTGCATCGTCGCGTCGACGCTGGGCTGGCGCTTCGCCTGGAGCCGCGACACGCAGATCGCCGTGCGCCCCACGGCCTTTCTCCTCATCGGCCACCAGATCTGGCTCATGAACGAGAACCACATGGCGCCGATCTACTTCGCGGTGATCGCCATGATGGTGCCCATCATGACCTTCAACACGCAGAGCCTCCGCGCGCTGCGGGTCATGCTGCTGTTCACCGTCGCGGGCATGGGGTGGGTCGCTGCGTGCCACGGCGAGGCGGCCCCCCTCGCCCGCGTGGGCTTCGTCGTCGCCGCGTGCCTGTCGTGCGGGCTCACGTACATGATCATCTCGAAGCACCGCCACGCCACGGCGGCGCTGCGCGAGAGCGAGGCGACGGTGCGCGCGCAGTCGCGGGCGGTGGCCCTCGCGCGCGACGAGGCCGTGCGCGCCACGCAGGCCAAGAGCGAGTTTCTGGCCACGGTGAGCCACGAGATTCGCACGCCCCTCAACGGGCTCCTGGGCATGGCCGCGATGCTGCGCGACACGCCCCTCGACGCCGCGCAGCGCGGCTACGCCGACGCGGTGATCTCCACCGGCGACACGCTCCTGCGCCTGCTCAACGACCTGCTCGACTCGGCGAAGATCGACGCGGGCAAGCTCGACCTCGAGGAGGTGCCCTTCGCGCCGCGCGCGTGCGTGCACGAGGCGGTGCTGCTCCTCGCGGCGCAGGCCGAGCGCAAGGGCGTGGCGCTCACCGCGCGCATCGACGAGCGCGTGCCCGAGCGCCTCGTCGGCGACCCCGGGCGCGTGCGCCAGGTGCTGCTCAACCTGGTGAGCAACGCGGTGAAGTTCACCGACGCGGGCTCGGTGACGGTGAGCCTCGAGAGCGCCCCGCGCGAGGGCGGCGTCACGGTCCGCGGCGTGGTGCGCGACACCGGCATCGGGATGACCGCCGAGGCGTGCGACCGCCTCTTCGCCCGCTACACGCAGGCCGACGCGAGCACCGCGCGGCGCTACGGCGGCACGGGCCTGGGGCTCAACATCTCGCGCTACCTGGTGGAGCGCATGGGCGGCCAGCTCTCCGTCGAGAGCGAGCCGGGGCGGGGCAGCGCGTTCACGTTCGAGATCCCCTTCGCGGTGGCGCGGCCGGGCGAGCGCGCCACGCCGCGGAGCGAGCTCGTGACGCGCGCCGCCGCGCAGGTGAAGACGGGTCTCGCCCCCGGGAGCCGCGCGCTCGTGGTCGACGACGATCGCGTGAACCAGCTCGTGGCCCGCGGGCTGCTCCGCAAGCTCGGCCTCGCCGACGCCGACATCGACACCGTCGACAACGGCCGCCTCGCCGTCGAGGCCGCGCAGCGCGCGACCTACGCGGTGATTCTCATGGACTGCGAGATGCCCGAGATGAGCGGCCTCGAGGCCACGCGCGCGCTGCGCCAGCTCGTGGGCCCGGCGGGCGCCGTGCCCGTGCTCGGTGTGACCGGGAGGGCCAGCGACGACGACCTCGCCGCGTGCCTCGCCGCGGGCATGAACGCGCGGCTCACCAAGCCCCTGAGCGAGGCCCGCCTGCACGAGGGCATCGCCGCCGTGAGCGCCTCGTCGTAGCGCGGCCGCGATGGTTTTGGTTCCCGCGCGGCGTCGGGGCGTCCTACCCTCGTCGCCCGGAGCGTCAGAGTGATGCGAAGTCGCGGTCGTTGTTGGGTGCGTCTGTCCTCGATGGGAATCGCCGCGATGCTCGCGTCGTGCGCGGCCGACGAGGATCCGGGGCTCTTTGATCCGCCCAAGCTCGATCCGTTGCCCGACGTGATTCCCGCGATGTGGCGCGTCGATGCCACGGCGGACGCGACGACGGACGACGTGCAGGACGCGGCGACGGACGCGACGGCGGACGCGCGCATCGACGCGACGGCGGACACGACGGCGGACGCGCGCATCGACGCGACGGCGGACGCGACGATGGACGCGCGGACCGACGCGACGGCGGACACGACGGCGGACGCGCGCATCGACGCGACGGCCGACGTGCCGACGGACGCGACGGCGAGCGCGCTCGCGTGCGCCAACGTGCAGTGGTGGAACTCGACGATCACCTACCAGCACGTGTCGTACGGGTGGAACGACACCGACCTGCGCGTGCCCGCGGGCACGCCGGTGGTGCTGCGCCACGCGTCGCGCCTCGAGCGCGTGGGCGTGTACGACTGGGGCTACATGCCGGAGTTTACCGACCTGGTGACGCGCGCGCGCTTTCGCTTCGTGCACCTTCGCCCGCAGGCGCAGCGGGCCACGGTGCGGGGCCGCGAGTACCCCGCGGGCTTCGTGGTGGGCCTCTCGGGGGGCGACACGCGCGACACGGGGTATCCCACGTACTCCACCGGCGCCCACCTCTGCGTGCAGACCCTCGTCGCGTATCGCACGGCCTTCGCGGCGGGGCGCGACGCCTGCCGCTGATCGGCGCTGCCATGCGCGGCGCGGGGGCGATCTCGTCGCGCGCCATGATGCCCGTACAGAGCACGGCTCGTTCGCGGTTACGGGGCGCTTGTCGTGGCGGACACCCTCGCGCTCGGAGCCGTGCGCTTCCTCGGCGGAGGCGGCTGAGCGGGTGTGGTGCGGGGCGGGGGGGCGGCGGGGGCGCGCGGCGCCCGTCGACGCTACGGTCGGCGGGCGCGGCGCGGGGGGCGCGTCAGGGGACGCAGGTGATCGACTCGCGCACGATCGTCGAGGGGCGCGCCGACTCGGAGAGCGTGAGGGTCACGAAGGCCGCGGGCGTCGCGGTGAAGGTGCCGTGCGAGTACGAGCCCCACTGGAGGTTCGAGGTGCCGCTCGAGAGGGCGATGCCCGTGAGGAGCGGGTGCACCGTGCCCGCGGCGGTGATGGCCGACGCGTCGGCGCCGCCCGACGCGTGCGTGAAGGGCGTGCCGAAGGTGGGCTGAAACTCGACGGGCGCGCCCACGGTGGACCCGCTGAGCGAGCACTGCCACGAGATGAACATGCCCGTGCGACCGCCCGCGGCCGTGCGGCCGAGGCCGGCGAGCCACGAGACGCTGTTCGAGATGTACCGCGCGGCGCCCGCCGCGGAGGGCGCGTGGAGGCTGGGGTCGGCGGTGTTGAGGTTGACGCGCCCGGTGACCGCGGGGCCCCAGGTGGCCTGCGTGGCCACGAGGGTGCTCAGCACCGACGAGGCCGGGCCGCAGTTGCCCGCGTCGGCCCAGAGGATGTCGTAGTCGCCGAAGTTGGCGGTGGTGAACGACCGCCACATCGCGTCGCTGGCGACGGTGACGACGGTGCCCGCGGGGAAGTACGGCTGCGACGCGGTGCCGCCGGGGCCGTAGATGAGCACGCGCGCCGGGGCCGTGTTGCAGCGCGGGGCGCACACGCCCGACGAGCAGGCGCCGCCGCCCGAGCAGACCGTGCCGCAGGCGCCGCAGTTGGTGCTCGAGCTGGTGAGGTCGACCTCGCAGCCGTCGGTGGCGACGCCGTTGCAGTCGCCGCGGCCGGTGTTGCACGAGGCCACGCGGCACGCGCCGGCGGAGCACACGGGCACGCCGTTGGAGATCGTACACACGGTGCCGCAGGCGCCGCAGTTCGAGAGGTCGGAGCCGATGTTGACCTCGCAGCCGTCGGCGGGGTTGCGGTTGCAGTCGGCGAAGCCCGCGTTGCAGGTGAAGCCGCAGGTGCTCGACCCGCAGGTGGCCGTCGCGTTGGCGCGCGCAGGGCACACGGTGCCGCAGGCGGCGCAGTTGCGCGGGTCGATGGCGGTGTTGGTGCAGCTGCCGGAGCAGTTGGTGAGGCCGGCGCCGCAGCTCACGACGCAGGCGCGCGACGAGCACACGGTGCCGCCCGCGCAGACCGTCCCGCAGGCGCCGCAGTTGGTGCTGTCGGTGTTGAGGTCGCGGCACACGCCGCCGCAGTTGGTCTGCCCGGCGGGGCACACGAGGGTGCACACGCGCGCCACGCAGCTCTGGCCGCTGGGGCACGCGGTGCCGCAGGCGCCGCAGTTGCTTGTGTCGCTGG
>CAISKJ010001793.1 GCA_903885885.1 uncultured delta proteobacterium | reverse complement strand
GCGGCGCAGGCGCTGCACGATCTCGTTAGCCATCTCGTCGAGGGGCAACACCGCGTGGGCGAGGCCCGCGCGCGCGACGAACCCCGGCATGCCCCACACGACCGAGCTCGCCTCGTCTTGCACGAGCACCTGCGCCCCCGCCTCGCGCAGCTGCTGACACCCGCGCAGGCCGTCTTGCCCCATGCCCGTGAGCACCACCGCGAGGCTGTGCGGCCCGTACGCCTCGGCCACGGAGCGAAAGAGCACGTCGGCCGCCGGTCGGCACGAGTTCACCTGCGCGTCGCGGTTGAGCCCCAGCCGGAGGTGCATGCCGTCACGACGCACCGTCATGTGAAAGTCGCCCGGCGCGATGCGCACCACGCCCGGCGCGAGCACCTCGCCCTCGATGCCCTCGGCCACGTTCTTCCCCGTCTGCGCCGCGAGGCGACCCGCGAGCTGGAGGGTGAACACCGGCGGCATGTGCTGCACGATCAAGATCGGCACCCGCAGCGACGCCGGCAGCGCGCGCAGGAGCGCCGCGAGGGCGTTGGGCCCGCCCGTCGACGCGGCGACGGCCACCACGTCGACGACCTCGCCGCCGGTCACGCTCACGGGCGGCGCGTAGCCGGGCATCGTGCGCGCGGTCGCCGGGGGTCGGCTCGAACGCGCAGAGGTGGGGAAGAGCGCGCGGATCTTGGCCACGAGCTGCTCGCGCATCGCCAGCGAGGAGCCATCGGACGAGGGCTTGGCGACGCAGTCGACGGCGCCGAGCGCGAAGGCCTCGAAGGTGGTTCGCACCGCGCGCGCCGAGAGCGAGCTCACCATGATGACCCGCACCGCGGGGTGCTGCTTGCGAATCTCGGCGAGGGTCTCGAGCCCGTCCATGCCGGGCATCTCGACGTCGAGCGTGACCACGTCGGGGCGCAGCGTCGGCATGCGCGCGAGGGCGCGGCGCCCGTCGGAGGAGGTGCCCACGACCTGGATCTCCGGCGCCGACGTGAGCGCCTCGAAGAGGACGCGTCGCGCCACGAGGGAGTCGTCGACGATGAGCACCTTGATCGGGGGCATTGCGTAGCGCTCAGCCTACCTGGAAGCCGAGCAGCGCGAGCTTTTCGCGCAGCGCCTCTTCCGTGAAGGGCTTCATGAGGTACTCGTTGGCCCCCGCCGCGAGGGCCGTGTGAATGTTGTCGAACTCGGTCTCGGTGGTCACCATCACCACACGCATCGCGTCCCACGCGCGCTCGGTCCGCAGGGCGGTCACGAACTCGAGCCCGTTCATCTCGGGCATGTTCCAGTCGACCAGGGCGAGGTCCGGCGTCGGCCCCTCGCGGAGCCGCGCGAGCGCGTCGAGCCCGTTCGCGCCCTCAGCCGTCACCTCGAACCCGATCGCCGCCAGGTGCTTGCGCAGAATCGAGCGCATCGCCCGCGAGTCATCGACCACCATCGCACGCATCGTCGCAGCCCCTCTCTCAGCTCACAAACTGTCCGGCCATGGTCTGCAGGGCGCTCGCCATGCGCGCGAGGTCCGCCGCCGCGCGCTGGGTGTTGATCGCGCCCACCGAGGTGCTCTGCGCCGACGTGGCCACCGCCGTGATCGTGTGGGCGATCTCGCCGCTGCCCTTGGCCACCTCGGTCACGCTCCGGGTGATCTCGTTGGTCGTCGCGGTCTGCTCCTCGATGGCCGCGGCGATGGTGTTCTGAATGTCGCTGATCTGATTGATGATCTCGCCGATCTGGCCGATGGCCGACACCGCGCCGCGCGTGCTTCCCTGAATCGACTCGATCTTCTGGCTGATGTCCTCGGTGGCCTTGGCGGTCTCCTTGGCGAGCTCCTTCACCTCGTTGGCCACCACGGCGAACCCTTTGCCCGCCTCGCCCGCGCGCGCCGCCTCGATGGTGGCGTTGAGCGCCAGCAGGTTGGTCTGCTGCGCGATCGAGGTAATCACCTTGATCACCTTGCCAATCTCCGCGCTACTCTCGCCGAGGCGCGCCACCGTGGCGTTGGTGTTCTCCGCCACCTTCACGGCGCCCGAGGCGACGCGCGTCGCCTCCGAGGCGCTTTTGGCGATCTCGCGGATGCTTGCGGTCATCTCCTCCGAGCTCGCCGCCACGGTCTGCACGTTGGCGCTGATCTCCGTCGCGGCGGTCGACACCACGCCCGCCTGCGCCGCGGTGTGCTCCGAGTCCTTGCCCAGCGTCTTGCTCACCGCCATGAGCTCCTCGCTCGCGCCGGCGAGCTGCTGCGCGCCTTCGCCCACCTGCTGCAGCAACTCGCGCAGCGACGAGACCACCCGCATGATGGCCCCGCCGAACTTACCCGCGATCTCGACGTTGAACACCTCGTCGTTGAGGCGCTTGTCCGCGATCGCCACCACCTGCTGCATGAGCACCTGCACGTTGAGCTTCAGCTGGTCGAGGTGCTCGGTCTTGTCGCTCTCATCGTCCTGCGTCATGGCGAGGTCGAGGCCCATCGACTCGATGGTGTTGAGGAAGAACGAGTCGCCCACCGCCTGCATGTCGTAGTTGAACACCCGCGAGAGGGCCGCCTCGGCGCGCAGCACGTAGGCCACGTCTTCGAAGCTCTTCAGCAGATGGGCGCGCGACAGCGTCTGGTACTCGGCGTACGCGCCGATGTACCACTTGAAGGGCAGGTCGATCTGGTCGTGGAGCCAGCCGATGTAAAGCCGGCTCTCGAAGTAGTCCTCGTCCCAGTTTGAGGTGGCCCCTTCGAAGAGGCCCACGAAGTAGCCCGTCTGGGCCATCTCGAGGTGGCGCCGCAGCGTTCCGAGCGACATCCCCTTGCGGTCGGCGTAGCGCTCGAAGAACTCGCGCGTGCGCGAGAACGCGAACTGCCAGTCATAGAACTCCCGCGCGATCTTCGGGGCGTGCTCCTTGGCCCAGGGAATGAGCTCCATCATCACGGCCCGCTCCTGCTCGCCGAGGCGCAGAAACTCGCGGCGATGGGCCAGCGTCTTGCTGTTCATCCCGTACTGTTCGGTGAGCCTGCGGGTCGAGCGCTCGGCCCCGGCACGCGCACCGCGCCCGTTGTCTTTCGCCGCGGCCCCGGCGGGGCCCTGCGCCCGCGCAGACTTCGTAGACGTGCTGGGCGCGGCGGGCTTCTTGATCGATTGAAACATCTGGTTTCTCCGTCGAGGCGAACGCGTTCGTACTGAAAGTGAAAACGGTGCCCTGGGGGCGCTCAGCCGCGAGCACCCTCGCGCAAGTCGGAGCCGCAGATCGCGCGCTCGGTGTCGAGCACGAGCAGCAGCCGGTCGCTGAGCTTGAACACCCCCAGAAAGAGCTCGCGCGAGGCCGCGGGCACGGTCTCGGGCATGGGCTCGAAGGTCTCCTCGTCGACCTCGATCACGTCGCCGATCTCGTCGACGAGGAGGCTCACGTGGCCGCCCCAGCTCGCGCGGATCACCACGTTCATGGGCCGCTGATCGTCGGGGCGCGGGGGCAGGCCCATGCGCGTGCGCAGCTCGATCGCCGTCACGATCTGGCCGCGGAGGTTGATGAGCCCGCGCACCTCGGGGGCCGCGAGGGGCACGCGGGTCATCTCCTGGTAGCGAATCACCTCCTGCACGCGCGTCACGTCGACGCCGAGGTAGAGGCCGTTGAGGTAGAAGGTGCAGAGCTGCCGTGCCATGGCGGTGTGTCGCTTCTTTCTCAGGCCGCCGCGCGCTTCTCGAGGAGCGCAGGATCCACCGCGCGGATCACGCCCGCGACGTCGAGGAGGTCGGTCACGCGGCCCTGGATCGTCGTCGAGCCGAGGAGGCCCGGCGAGGCCGCGTCGCACTCGATGGGGGGCGTGTCGTCGACGATGTCGAGGATGCGCCGCACCACGAGGCCGAAGCGACGCTCGTTCTCGGCATACACGATCACCTGGAGGGGCTCGGCGTCGGGGCCCGCGGTGCACCCGGCGTCGGCCTGGCCGAAGAACGCGCAGAGGTCGACGAGGGGCAGGATCTCGCCGCGGTACTGCACCACCTTGCGGTGCCCCGCGCGCTCGATGCGGTCGCGCGAGAACTCCTCGAGGCGCGCCACCTTGTGCAGCGGCAATCCGATGCGCGCGTCGTCGCCCACCTGAAAGAGCAGCAGCGCCTGCCGCGGCCGCGCGTCGCCCGCCGCGTCCGCCTCGTCGCCGCGCAGCAGGTCGCGCCCGCGCGCCATGATCCCGCTGCGCTGCGCGAGCCCGAGCACGTCGAGGATGAGCGCCACGCGCCCGTCGCCCATGATGGTGGCCCCCGCGAAGACCGACACGCCCTTGATCTCGCGGCCGAAGGGCTTCACCACGATCTCGCCGGTGTCGTTCACGCCGTCGACCACGAGGCCGAAGGGGCGGTCCTCGGCCTGCACCACCACGATGTTCACGGGCTCGTCGGAGGGCGGGCGGGCGCCGCCGCCGAGCGCCGCGCGGAGGTACACCAGCGGGAGCAGGTTGCCGCGCAGCCGAAAGATGGGCGTCCCCTGCAGGCTCTCGATGCTCGCGAGCGCCTGCGGCCCCTCGAGGCGCACGAGCTCGAGCAGGCTCACCTGCGGGATGGCGTAGCGCTCGCCGTCGTCGCTCACCACGAGCGCGGGCACGATGGCGAGCGTGAGGGGGATCTTGATCTTGAGCGTGGTGCCGCGCCCCACGACGCTCTGCACCTCGACGGTGCCGCCGATCTTCTCCACGTTGGTGCGCACCACGTCCATGCCGACGCCGCGGCCCGAGAGGCGCGTCACCTCGGTGGCCGTCGAGAAGCCCGCCATGAAGATCAGCCCGATGGACTCGTGGTCGGTCATGCGCGAGGCCCGCTCGGCGGAGATCACCCCGCGGCGCACCGCGCTCTGCCGCAGGCGCTCGGGGTCGATGCCCGCGCCGTCGTCGGCGACCTCGATGTTCACCCGCCCGCCCTCGTGAAAGGCTCGCAACGTGAGTCGCCCCGTGGCGGGTTTGCCCGCGGCCGCGCGGGCGGCGGGCGCCTCGATGCCGTGGTCGATCGCGTTGCGCACCACGTGGGTGAGCGGGTCGCGCACCGCCTCGATGATGGTGCGATCGAGCTCGGTCTCGACGCCCTCCATCTCGATCTCCGCGCGCTTGCCGCACGATTGTGCGAGGTCGCGCACAACGCGCGGAAATTTGTGCAGCACGTTGCCGATGGGCTGCATGCGGGTCTTCATCACGCCCTCTTGCAGCTCCGTGGTGATGAGGTTCAACCGCTGCGAGGCCGCGCCGAAGGAGGCGTCGCGCACCTCGCCGAGCTGCAGGATCTGATTGCGCGCGAGCACCAGCTCGCCCACGAGGTTCATGAGCCGATCGAGGAGGGCCACGTCGACGCGGACGCTCGTCTCGGCGGGCACGTCGCGATCGACGACGATCTCGGTCAGCGCCACGACGGGCGTCGGCGGAGCGGGCGCGGGCGCGTTCACCGGCGCCTTCTCGAGGATCGTCGGCGCGGGCTCGGGCGCGGGCTCCGGCGAGCGGCTCTTGACGCGCACGGGCGCCGGCAGCGCGCTGGGCGTCGCGTGGAGGCTGTTGAGCGCGCCCACGAGGGGCCCGAGGTCGGCGCCCCCCTCGGTGCCGTCGGCCTCGACCGTCGCGAGGATCTGCCGCACGGCGTCGCACATCGCGAGGAGCGCCGTGGTCATGCGAGCCGTCAGCGTGATGCGACCGTCGCGCAGGCGGCTCAAGAGGTTTTCGCCCGCGTGCGTCACCAGCTCGAGCTGCTTGAACCCGAGAAAGCCCGCCGTGCCCTTGATCGTGTGCACCGCGCGAAAAATGCCCGCGATGCGCTGCTGCGCCGAGGGGTCGCGCTCGAGCGCCACCAGGTCTCGGTCGAGCAGGTCGAGGGCCTCACGGCTCTCGATCAGAAACTCACGCAGGATCTCTTCGTCGAGCGTCATGACAATGGGCCCTGGGCGCCGGTGGGCGTCAAAAGACTGTCAACCCGCAGCAGACTGCCGTGGGCTGCATCGAGCGTGCCTACTGGTTTACACCGACCCGTCCGCGAACCCAACAACGCAGTGGCCCCGCCGGGCCAACCCGCGCGCGATTCTCGTCAAGAGTCTGACAAAGGCGCTCAGGGCACCACTTTGCACCCCGTCGCCCGCACGGGTCGGCCCCTACATTTTTATTTCAAGCTTTATTTACGGGTAATTCCCGATCGATTTCGGTAGGCCGATGAGGGTCTCGCCTCAGGTTCTGTGAGCCCGCTCCGTTAGCTCAGGTGAGAGGTAGAGATGAAGATCCTGATCGTCGATGACAGCAAGGCCATGCGCATGATCGTGACTCGCACGCTCCGTCAGGCCGAGATGGGTGAGTTCTCACTCATCGAAGCCTCCAACGGATCGGAGGCGCTCGAGCGAGTCGCGCGCGAGGATCCCGACCTCGTGCTCACCGACTGGAACATGCCCCAGATGAACGGCCTCGAGTTTCTCCAGGCGCTCCAGGCCCGCGAGGATCGCCCTCGCGTCGGGGTGGTGACCTCCGAGGGCACCGCCGAGATCCGCCAGGCCGCGGCCACGGCGGGCGCGCTGTTCCTCATCTCGAAGCCCTTCACACCCGAGACCTTTCGGGCTGCGATCGGCCCCCTCATGCGGTAGCCCGCGGCGCCGCCCACCCTCGCAACGAGCACCCCGATGAGCACCACGCAAGGCCCCAACGCACTCCCCAGCTCCAAAGACGTCGGCACCCTGTTGAGCCAGCTCCTCGGACGCACCGTCAAGGTCGATTGGAGCACCACCGCCGTGCCCCTCAAGGCCCCGTGCGTGGTCGGCGTGTACGTCACCGACGAGGGCGCCACCGCGGCGCTGAGCGTCTTCGACGTCGCCCTCGCGTGCCACCTGGGCGCGGCGCTCTCGCTCATGCCCGCGGCCGTCGCCAACGAGTCGGTGCGCAAGGGCGTCCTCGTCGACACCCTCGCCGACAACCTCCACGAGGTCGCCAACGTGATGGCGAGCCTCTTCAACCACGACGGCGCGGCGCACATCAAGCTCCGCGAGGTGATCGCGGCGCCCAAGGTCGTGCCCCCGATGCTGCCCGCGACGATGGGCCACGCCGTCGCGCGCCTCGACCTCAACCTCGGCGTTCAGGGCTACGGCGCCGGCACCCTCGTGCTCGCGCGCATCGCCTGACCTCTCAACCCCGCGCGTGCGTCGCCAGCACGCGCTCGAGCGCCAGCGGCACCAGGGGCTTGCTCAGATAGTCGTCCATGCCCGCGTCGAGGCAGCGCGCGCGGTCGTCGTCGGTCGCGCACGCGGTGAGCGCCACGATGGGCGTGCGCCGCGCCGCGCCCTCGGCCGCGCGGATGCGCCGCGACGCCGCGTACCCGTCGAGCTCGGGCATGTGGCAGTCCATGAACACCAGGTCGTAGCGCACCGACGCCACCGCGTCGGCGGCCTCGACCCCGTTGGTGACGGCCTCCACGTGGCACCCCAGGCGCTCGAGCAGCGCCACCGCCACCTTGCGGTTGATGGCGTTGTCGTCGGCCACCAGCACACGCAGGTTCGCGGCGCCGCGGGCCGCGGGCGCCGCGGGTGACGCGCCCAGCGCGTCGCCGTCGTCGAAGAGCGCGCGGAGCCGGGCGATGAGGGCCGCGCGCTTCACGGGCTTGAACACCATGGCCACCGGGCCGAGCGCGTCGTCGAGGGCCGATGCGTCGCCCCCGGCCACGGGAGACAGCACGAGCGCGGGCATCGCGGGGGCGCCCAGCACGCGGCGCAGTCGGGCGATCAGCTCCGCGGCCGCGAGCCCGCTCACCTCGCGGTCGACCACGAGCACGTCGAGGGGCAGCGCCATCGTGCGGAGCTCGGCGCAGGTTTGCAGGGCCTGCGGCGCCCCTCCGCAGGGCTCGACCTCGAGGCCCAGGGCCACGAGCTGCTCACGCAGCGACGCGCGCGCCACGGGGTGGCTCACCACCAGCAGGGCGCGCCGCCCGCGCAGCGCCGACGGCGTGACCACGGCCTCGTCGCGCACGCCGAGGCGGGCCGAGAACCAAAACGTCGACCCGCGGCCGGGAGCGCTCGCGAGCCCCACCTCGCCGCCCATGAGGCCCGCGATGCGCTTGCAGATCGAGAGCCCGAGCCCCGTGCCGCCGAAGCGCCGCGACGTCGACACGTCGGCCTGCTGAAACGGTTCGAAGAGCCGCGCGGCCTCCTCCGTCGAGAGGCCGATGCCGGTGTCGCGCACCTCGACGCGCACCACCATGTCGCGCGCGCCGCGGCGCTCGACGCGCACGGTCACCACCACCTCGCCCACCGCGGTGAACTTCACCGCGTTGCCCACGAGGTTCACGATCACCTGGCGCAGCCGCGCGGGGTCGCCCTCGACGGCCGAGGGCACCGACGGGGCCATGGCGAGCACGAGCTCGAGGCCCTTGGCCTGCGCGCGCTCGGCGACGAAATCGAGCGAGGCCTCGACGCACTCGCGGAGGTCGAAGGCGATGGCCTCGAGGCGCATCTTGCCGTCTTCGGCCTTCGAGTAGTCGAGAATGTCGTCGACGACCCGCAGCAGGTGCTCGCCCGACACGCGCACCGTCTCGGCGAAGTCGCGCTGCGTCGGCGACAGCGACGTGTCGAGGAGGAGCCCCGTCATGCCGATGACCCCGTTGAGGGGCGTGCGGAGCTCGTGGGTCATGTTGGCGAGAAAGACCCCTTTGGCCCGCTCGGCGGCGCGCGCCGCCTCGAGCGCCTCGCTCAGCTGCTGGGTGCGCAGGGCGACCTTCACCTCGAGGTCGCGGTGCGACTCGCTGAGCTTGCGGTGCGCGGCGCCGAGCTCGAGCGCGCTGGCGCACTCGAGCATCACGAGCGTGGCCAGCTTCTGCGACACCTCGGGCACGAGGCCCGGGCCCACGAGGCCCACGATGGCGCCCTGCACGCCGGCGCGCGTCGCGAGCGCGTGCAAGAAGGTCTGCCGACCGTCTTCGAGCGACGGGAGGAGCACGGGGCGGTTCTGGTAGAGGGCCCACGCGAAGGTGCCGTCGGCCTCGAGGCGCGTCACCTCGTCGTGGAGGGCCGCGCGCATCGTGGGCGGGTCGCAGTCGCGCAGGGTGAAGCCGAGCCCGTCGTCGTCGACGGAGAGCACCGCGAGCGCGTCGAAGGCCATGAGCTGCTGGAGCGCCGCGCGGGCGAGCGCGAAGAGCTCGACGTGGCCGAAGCCCTCGAGCAGGTCGGTGCGCACGCTGATCGAGAACGAGAGCAGCGCGTCGAGGGCGTCGCGCACGCTCCCGTCGACGCCGGGCGCGATCGACGGCGAGGGCACCGAGCGCGCGGCGCTCATCGCGCGTCGTCCTTGAGGATCTCGCGGGCTACTTCGTTGTAGGCGCGGTCGACCTCGGCCACGATGAGGGGCAGCACCTCGGGGTCGAGGCGCAGCGTCTCCCACGCCTGCGGCGCGAGGGGCGGCACGAGCACCTCGCCGCTCGACCCGAGCTGCATCGCGACCGTGATGAGGTTGGCCACGTGCACCGTCGCGGCCTCCGTCGCCCCGCTCAGCGCGCGCTGCGGGTCTTCGCAGTGGGCGACGGTCTTGCGCACGCGCAGCGGGAGGTTCCACGCCTCGAGGAGCGCCTCGCCCACCTCGGCGTGGTCGTAGCCGAGCACGTGGCGCTCGGCCTGCGAGAGCGACACCGCGTCGCGCGTCGCGATGCTCAGCGCGCGGGTGTACCGCGCCCCCTGGTGCACGCACAGCGTGAGGGCGCCGATGTCGTGCAGGAGGCCGCCGATGAACATGCTGTCGAGCGTGGCATCGCGGCGCTGCGCGGCGATCACACGCGCGGCCACGCCGCACCCGATGCTGTGCCCCCAGAACGAGCGCATGGTGACGTACCCCGCCGTCGCCGCGCGGAAGAGCCCGAACATCGACGTGGCCAGCGCGAGGTTCTTGATCTCTTCGGTGCCGATGATCGCGAGCGCCTGCGGGATGGCGTCGATGCGCCCGGGGAAGCCGTAGAACGAGCTGTTGACGAGCCGCAGCACGCGCGCCGCGAGGGCCATGTCGTCTTCGATCACGCTCGCGATGTCGCGGGCGCTCGAGCGCGGCTGATCGAGCACCTCGCTGAGGTGGTAGTACACGTCGGGGAGCGTCGGCAGCGTGCCGAGGGAGCGCACCCACGCGGCGCCGTTGCCGTCGCGCGACACCGTCGCGCCGCCCGTCGCCGCGGCGGCGCCCCACGCGGCGTCCCAGTCGGGCGCGACGGAGAACACCGTGCGACGCTCGTCGGCCGCCGTGAAGCGCGCGCGGCGCGCGACGCACGCGGCGAAGAGCGAGGCCATCACCGGGTGCGCGAGGTCGACGCGACGAAAGAGGGGCGCGAGCTCGGCGGCCACCGCCTGGCGGCGCGCCTCATCGACCGCCGACAGGGGCTCGGCGTCGTCGGTGACCACCTCCACGGAGGCGATGCCCCACGTGCGAAAGGCCTTCAAATGCCGATCGGTGAGCGTTACGCCCGCCGCGATGAGGCGCCGGCCGAGCCGGTCGACCACGTCGCGCCCGACCACCATGCCCTCGCGAAGCTCTGCCAGTTCGAAGACTCTCATGGACCGCGTGACCGCAACGATATGCGACCGAGGGCCTCCGAATCCCGTTGATTCATCGCAGGCGATTTATACCGATCGCTCGGCGTCGGGCTCAGGCGGCCCCGGGCGCCGGGGCCTCGAAGCTCGCCACGGCGCGCGAGAACACCTCCCACGCCGGGATGGTGCCCGACGCGGGCGCCGACATCGTGAGAATGGACACGCGCTCGCCCAGGAACCAATAGGCCTGAAACTGCACCATCCACCCGTCTTCGGGCGCGTGAAACCCATGGCGCACCACCGCGGGGCCGGGCTCGGCGTCGGTGACGTTGCCGTCGATCGAGCGCCACTCGGGCAGCATGCGCGCGAGCATGGCGAGCTGCGCGTTCACATACGCGCTGGCCGACTGGCCCGCGGCGCGGGCGTCGCCCGTGAGCACGATCGACGCGCGCGGCCCCTTCGGGTGCGCGAGCTCCTCGGGCGCGCACTGCGCGACGCCGAACGACTCCATGAGCGTCCATTCGGTGGGGCCTTCGAAGCTCCCGTGGTCGGTGCGCACGCGCGTCACGCGCTCTGCTCCGCGGCGCGATCGAGCGCGGGCGCCGCGGGGACGCCGCGCGCGAGCACATCGTCGGCCGCCCACAGCAGCGCCTCGAGCGCGAGCCCGTTGGCCTCGACGTCGTCGTCCGAGGCCACGGCGCGCAGCGGCAGCGACGCCGTCGCGACGCCCCCGTGGGCCCGCACCGACGCCTCGGCGCCTTGCGTGACCGTCACCGTCGCGCCGCGCGCGCGCAGCGCGCCGAGGGCCGCGCGGCCCGTCTCGTAGGCCGACAGCGTCGCGATCGCCTGGAGGGCCCACGCGACGAAGTACCTCTCGCCCTCGACGCGCACCACGCCGTCGCGCCGCACCGCGTAGCGCCCGTCGCCCAGCG
>CAISKJ010001792.1 GCA_903885885.1 uncultured delta proteobacterium | reverse complement strand
GCAACCGCCCTCGACCGGCGCGGCGCGCAGCCCGTCGTCGTTGATGATCCCGCCGTCGGCGAGCACATCGGCGTCGCGCACCATGACGTCGGACACGTCGGCCACGATGGGCGCATCGACGCGGGGCGCATCGGGCGCGCCGGCGTCGGGCACCTCGCAGCGCGCGCCGTCGGGGCCGCGCACGCAGCGCCCGCCGAAGCCGCGGCAGTCGGTCGACTCGGCCACGGTGCCGCCGCGGCACTGGCCCAGCCAGCGGTCGTCGAGGCACAGCGAGGTCTCGCCCGTCGCGGGGCACACCGCGGGGATGCACGCCACGTCGCCCGCCACCGCGCACTGCTGCCCGGCGGGGCAGCGCTCGAGCGCGAAGCCGCCGTCGGCGTCGCACACGGCGATGGCGCCGGGCTCGATCCAGCAGCTGCGCGAGGCGCGCGGCGCGGTGTTCTCGTCGGGCGCGCAGAAGGCCGACACGCAGCGCGCGGGGCGACCGCCGGCCGTCGAGCAGAAGGCCGCGAAGGCCGCGCAGTCGCCCTGCGAGGTGAGCTGGCCGTCGCGGCAGTGGCCCACGTGCGTGCGCAGCCAGCACACGTCGGCTTCGCCCGTCGGCGGGCAGAACGCGAACACGCACCGCGCCCCGAGCGCGTCGTCGACGCAGCGCGAGCCGAAGGCGCCGCAGTCGCCGATGTCGGTGGGCGCGCCGTTGACGCACGTTGCGATGCGCCGGTCGTCGATGCACGTGCGCCGCGTGCCCGTGGCGGGGCAGTTGCCGAACACACAGCGCGCGGCGGCGCCCTCGGCCACGCAGCGCGCGCCGTACACCGCGCAGTCGCCCTGCGAGGTGAGCGCGCCGTTGGCGCAGTGGCCCACGTGCGATCCGCCCCAACACACGTCGCGCTCGCCCGTGTCGGGGCAGAACGCGAAGGCGCAGCGGGCGCCGAGCGCGTCGCTCACACAACGCGAGCCGAAGGCCGCGCAGTCGCCGCGGCCGCAGTCGTCGCGGGTGAGCACGCTCCCGTCGCAGCGCGGCGTGCAGCGGGGCGCGGGGCAGTGCGGGGCAGCGCCCGAGCCGCGGGCGTAGAGCGCGAGGTGATTGCCCGCGCGCCGCAGCGAGCCGTCGCTCGGGCGGTTGACCACGCCGCGACCGGCGAGCCACATCGCGCTCGACCCGCCGCCGTCGAGGTTGGTGGCGTCGTGGGCGCCGAACTCGGCGAGCAGGTCGGCGAGCTCGTCGCAACTCATGCCCGCGCGGCCCGTGGCGCGCCCGTCGACCACGGCCACGATGAGCGTGCGGTGGTCGCGCGTGAGGCCCAGCGCGGTGCGCGGGTGGCGCGTGACGCACAGCCCCGCGTCGCCGTTGTTGTCGATCCGTCGGCCGTCGGTGATGAGCGTCGGGTGGCCGCTCACGACCTCGCGCATCCAGGCCTCGGCCCCCGTGGTGAGACCGTGAAACACGACGGCCTCGCGCCCCGCGCCGAAGCCCACGGGGCCGACGTAGGTGTGGTCGGCGCCGCCCCAGAGAACGCCTTCGCCCATGGCGATTCCATCGAGCTGGCGCGGGTTCGAGGGGTTGTAGAAATCGCCGTTGATGACCACCTGCGCGCCGAGGGCTGCGCCGTGGGCCGCGACAGTGCGCCCGGCCTCTTCGGGCCGCGTGCCGCGCGCCGAGACGCCCGCGGCGCAGAGGTCGACGAGCAGCACGTGGAGGTTCTGGCTGCCCGTCACCCGGTTGAGGTGACGCACGCCGGCGAAGGGCGTGTCCCAGCGGTCGTCGGCGCGCGCGACGGAGGCGCCCGCCACGCACGCGCACACCAGCGCGACCCCGAGTCGACCTGCATCCCTCACGATGTTCGAGTGGTACCGCGAAACCACCGCCTTCACCGAGCGGAAACACACCGCGCAGCGCCCAGCGATGGCATCGAGAAGGAGGCGGATTCTCCCGCGCAGCGCGCCGCGCGAACGCACGTCGGCGCGCTGTGGGGAGGGTGTTGGCCCTTAGCGGCGGCGGCGACGCGCGCGCAGGGCGGCGAGCGCGGCGATCATGCCCACGAGCGAGAGGGCGCCGTGGCCCGAGGTGTTCGTGGTGCGGCAGCCGCAGCCGCCGCCCTCGACCGCGGGCGTCAGCGCGGCGTCGGGGCCGTCGGTGCCAACGTCGGCGACGACATCGGCCGCAGCGTCTTGCACGTCGGCGCGCGCGTCGGTGGCGACGTCGGCGCTCGCGTCGTCGGCGTCGGCGCTCGCGTCGTCGGCCTCGGCGCTCGCGTCGTCGGCATCGGCGCTCGCGTCGTCGGCGTCGGCGCTCGCGTCGTCCGCGTCGGTGCTCGCATCGTCGGCGTCGCTGCTCGCGTCGTCGGCATCGGCGCTCGCGTCAGCGCTCGCGTCATCCGCGTCGGTGCTTACGTCGCTCACGGCGCTCGCGTCGCTGGCATCGTCGGCGTCGCTGCTCGCGTCGCCCGCGTCGCTGCACAGGCCCGCGTCGCTCGGCGTGCCCATCACGCACACGCCCGACGTGTCGCAGCGCTCGAGGCCGTTGCACAGGTCGCCGTCGTCGCACGACGCGCCCGCCATCGCGTTGACCGGAACGCACAGGCCCGTCGCCGGATCGCAGGTGTTCACGCGGCACGCGGCGGTGGTCGGCGTGCACACGACGGGCGTCCCGGATGCGCAGGTTCCCGTCGCGTTGCAGGTCTCGGCGCCGTTGCAGGCGTTGCCGTCGGAGCACGCGGTGCCCGCGCTCACCGGGGTCGTCGCGCATCCCGTGGCGGGGTTGCACGCGTCGGCGGTGCAGGGGTTGCCGTCGTTGCACACGAGGGCCGCGCCCGCGGAGCAGACGCCCATCGCGTTGCAGGTCTCGGCGCCGTTGCAGGCGTTGCCGTCGGAGCACGCCGTGCCCGTGGTGGCGGGCGTGTTGGAGCAGCCCGTGGAAGCGCCGCACGCGTCGACGGTGCAGGGGTTGCCGTCGTCGCACGAGAGCGCGGTGCCCGCGGTGCACAGGCCCGTCGCGTTGCAGGTCTCGGCGCCGTTGCACGCGTTGCCGTCGGAGCACGCGGTGCCCGCGCTCACGGGCGCGTGCGTGCAGCCCGTCGCGGCGCTGCAGCCGTCGGCGGTGCAGGGGTTGCCGTCGTCGCACGAGGGTCCGGCGCCGCCCACGCACGCGCCCGCGGCGTTGCAGGTGTCGGCGCCGTTGCACGCGTTGCCGTCGTCGCAGGTGGCGCCCGCGGCCACGGGGGTGTTGGTGCATCCCGTGGCGGGGTTGCACGCGTCGCTTGTGCACGCGTTGCTGTCGTTGCACGAGAGGGCCGTGCCTGCGGTGCAGGCGCCCGTCGCGTTGCACGTCTCGACGCCGTTGCAGGCGTTGCCGTCGGAGCACGCGATGCCCGCGCTCACGGGCGTGTGCGAGCACCCGCCGCTGGGGTCGCACGCGTCGGCGGTGCAGGGGTTGCTGTCGTCGCACGAGAGCGTGGAGCCCGCGGCGCACACGCCCGCGCCGTTGCACGTCTCGGCGCCGTTGCACACGTTGCCGTCGGGGCACGCCGTGCCCGCCGAGACGGGCGGAAAGTCGCATCCCGACGCGGGGTTACAGCCGTCGACGGTGCACACGTTGCCGTCGGCGCACGTGAGGGGCGCCTCGGTCACGCACACGCCCGAGCCGCACACCTGGCGGCCCGAGCACACGTTGGTGCTGCCGCAGCTCACGCCGTCGCTGACGAAGCCCACGACGCAGCCCGTGGAGGGGTTGCAGCTGTTGGTGGTGCAGGGGTTGCTGTCGGCGCACACGAGCGCGGTGCCCGCGGTGCAGACGCCCGCGGCGTTGCAGGTCTCGGCGCCGTTGCAGAGGTCGCCGTCGGAGCACGCGGTGCCCGCGGCGGTGGGCGGGGCCACGCAGCCCATGACGGTGTCGCACGCGTCGACGGTGCAGGGGTTGCCGTCGTTGCACACGAGGGCCGTGCCCGCCGCGCACACGCCCGCGCCGTTGCAGGTCTCGGCGCCGTTGCACGCGTTGCCGTCGGAGCACGCGACGCCCGCCGCGCGGGGCGCGCAGGCGTTGAGGTCGCAGCGCGCGCAGGTGCCGCCGCCGCAGTCGGCGTCGGGGCCGCAGGTGGCGCCGGCGTCGCTGAAGTCCATCGCGTTGTCGTCGCGGTCGACGAGGGCGGCGTTGCGGCTGTACACGCGCGCCGTGGTCGAGATCACGGCCGCGGGCGTGAGGCCGAGGTAGGTGCTCGTGCCGTAGTTCACCACGTCGACGAGGGTGTTCGACGGGTCGAGCACGACGATCTCGTCGCCGCCGTTGGCGAGGCCCCAGGAGCCCGACGGCGTCCACAGGGTGTAGCGGGTCATGTCGGGGGTGGTGTCGCCCGCGGTGGTGGCGAACTCGGCGTCGGCGGCGCGCCCGTAGCGGGCCGCGTACTGCGAGCCGCTCGCGGCGACGATGAAGGTCGCGCCCGGCGCGAGGGTGGCCGCCGCGGGGAACGTATACATCCCCTCGGTGCTGTCGACGGTCTCCTCGTCGCCGATGCGAAACGCGCCGAGCGCGAGGGGGTTGGGCGTCATGTTGCGCACGGCCACCCACTCGTTGCCGCCCACGGTCGTAGCCGCGGCGTCGGCCACGAAGCGCGTCACCATGAGCGGCGCGTACACCTCGCCCGCGGGGTTGAAGTGCACGTCGGCGAAGTAGTTGATCACCCCGTCGCTCACCTCGGCGAAGGTGTTGGGGTGCGCCGTCGCGCGCGGGTCGCCGTAGTCGGTCACGGCGTCGAGGGCGTTCGAAACGGTGCCGTCGCCGATGGCCACGGTGTCGTCGCTCGCCTGCGCGCGAAAGGTCGCCACGGTGAAGCGCAGCGGCCGCGTGGGGGGCGCCGCGAGGCCCAGCGCCGACCACGGGACGAACACCTCGATGCCGTCGGCGCCGCGCACGGCGGCCACGGTGGCGCGCGCCGCGAAGGTCGTGTCGAGCACCGTCGCGGTGCCGCCGGAGCCGAAGCGCGTCTGCACCAGGTACTCCCAGCGCGCGGCGTCGGCGACCTGGGTGTCGGCGAAGGCGGCGAGAAAGTTCTGCCCGCTGGCGGCGGTCTGGTCGGTGTCGATGGCCACCTGGAGCTGCACGGGGGCGCCGCTCGGAGCCGTCGACGCGAGGCGCACGAAGATGCCGAGGCCCGCCGCGGTGCCCGTGTACTGCACGCGGGTGATGTTCGCGTCGTTCTCGGGCGTGGCGAGGTCGGTGCGCGTGTCGGCGGCGTTGTCGAGCCACACGTACTCGCCCTCGCCCGCGGCGTTGCGCGCCACGAGGCCCAGGTTGTCGGCGGCGGGCACGCGCGTCGACCACTCGGCCGCGCTGCCGTCGACGGTGATCGGGTGCGCGCGCGCCACCGACCCCATGAGGAGCGCGGCGCCGAGCGCGCACGCAGAAGCCACAATTGATCGCGTTCTCATCGAAACCACCAGCGGGCAAACTCTCGCAACGCGGGGCGCAATGGCGCGCCCATCGGGGGAGTCGCAGCCTCTCGGCCCCGGAGTTGCGCCCACTCTGCCGCGGGTTTCAAGATGCGAATCGCGCGCCTCATGCGGCCCCGGCGCCGCCCCGCGCGGGCACAATCGCGGACAATCGCTCGCGGGGACCGACGCGCCGCGTCGACGGGACTTACAGTGATCGCGCGGGACCGACGCGCACCAGCGACGCCCACGGCACACCGTGGGGCGCCGCGCGCGTCACGTTCGCGCGCCGTCGCGCGAAGGATTTTCCGCGGAGAGCCCAGAGAGAGCCCGATGAGAGCGAGCGCGCGCGTGCTGGTGGTCGACGACGACCGGGAGGGCGGGGAGATGATCGCCGCCTTCGTGCGACAGAAGAGACACACGGCGGTGCTCGTGCAGAGCGCCGAGGAGGCCCTCCACCTGCTCTCGTCGCAGGCCTTCGACCTGGTGCTCACCGACCTGCAGATGCGCGCGATGGACGGCATCGCCCTGTGCGCGCGCCTCGCCGGCGCGCAGCCCGACGTGGCGGTGATCGTGCTCACGGGGCACGGCAACCTCGAGAGCGCGGTGCGGGCGATCCGCGCGGGCGCGTACGACTTTCTCACCAAGCCCCTCGACGACGACGTGCTCCACCTCGCGATCGAGCGGGCCCTCGAGCGACGGTCCCTCGTGCGCGAGGTGCGGCGCCTGCGCGAGGCGGCCGACGGCGACGCGCCCGCGCGCTCCCTCGTCGGCACGAGCCGGGCCCTGCGCGAGCTCACCGACCTCATCGCGCGCGTCGCCAGCACCGACGCGACGGTGCTCGTCACGGGCGAGTCGGGCACCGGCAAGGAGCTCGTGGCGCGCGCCATTCACGCGCGGAGCGCGCGGGCGCGGGGGCCCTTCGTGGCCATCAACTGCGCCGCCGTGCCGGGACCGCTCTTCGAGAGCGAGCTCTTCGGGCACCTGCGCGGCGCGTTTACCGACGCCCGCAGCGCGCGCGGCGGGCTCTTCGTCGAGGCCGACGGGGGCACGCTCTTCCTCGACGAGATCGGCGAGGTGCCCGTCGAGGTGCAGAGCAAGCTCCTGCGCGCGCTGCAAGAGCGCGCCGTGCGCCCCGTCGGGGGCAACCAGGAGGTGCCCTTCAACGCCCGGGTGATCACCGCCACCAACCGCGACCTCGAGGCCGCCGTGAAGGCGCGGCGCTTCCGCGAGGACCTCTACTACCGCATCGCCGTGGTGAACGTCGAGGTGCCCACGCTGCGCGCCCGCGGCGACGACGTGCCCGTGCTCGCGCAGCACTTCGTGACGCGCTTCGCCGCGCGCTTCGGCAAAGATGTGCTCGGCCTGCACCCCGCAGCCCTCGCCCGCATGATGGCGTACGGGTGGCCCGGCAACGTGCGCGAGCTGGAGAACAGCATGGAGCGCGCGGTGGCCCTCGCGCGCTTCGACCACATCACCGTCGACGACCTCCCCGAGCGCGTGCGCGACTACGAGGCCGAGGCCGGCGCGCCCGCGGGCGTGATCGATGACATCGTGCCCCTCGCGGAGTACGAGCAGCGCTACGTGCGCCGCGTGCTGAGCCTCCTCGGCGGCGACCGCACGCAGGCCGCGCGGCTGCTCCGCCTCGACCGCAAGGCGCTCGCGCGCATCGTCGACGCGCCCCCCAACCGCCTCAAGGCGCCTGCGGAGGCGTGACGGCGACGGGGCCGCGGCCGGCCTCGCGCGCGCCGACGAGCATCCCGTCGATGAGCCCGCTCATGCGCTTGCACGACCGCTCGATGCGGTGCGCGAGGTCGAGCTCGTCGGCGAGCTCGGGGCCGCGCGCCTCGAGGCGCTTGCGCAGCATCGCGGCGCCCATCGACGCGGTGCCGAGGGGCCCGCGGAGGTCGTGCGCCGCCGCCGCGAGGGCCTCGTCGCGCGCCCGCGAGGCCTCGACGGCCGCGCGAAACATCCACGACGCCTCGAGCGCCGCCGCCGCCGCGCGGCCCACCTGCGCCACGAGGGCCGCGTCGGAGTCGCGCAGCGCGGCCCCCACGAGCGTCAGCGACCCGATGGG
>CAISKJ010001791.1 GCA_903885885.1 uncultured delta proteobacterium | reverse complement strand
GCCCCCAGATTCCTGGGGGTGAGGGCGCGCGGCAGCGGGGTGAGGGGGCCGCGTACCCTCGCGTCGCTCAGCACGCCTCGAGTCGACATCCCGATCGACTTTGATCTACAGACTTTGAGATGCTGGGCCAACACGCGGAGATGCGCGCGACGATCGCGCGCGCCACGGAGCTGATCGGCCGCGTGCGCGCGGGCGAGCCCGTGCGCCTCGCGCTGCAGGAGACGCTCGGCGCCCTCGCCGACGCCGCCCACGCCCACAACGCGCGCGAAGAGGAGCTGCTGCGCGACATCATTCCCACGGTCGACGCGTGGGGCCCCGCGCGCGCCACCGTGATGGACGAGCAGCACACGCTCGAGCACCAGGCGCTGCACGCGGCCCTCGAGGCGGGCGTGCGCGACGGCGACGCGAGCTGCGACGCCGCCGAGGGGCTCCTCGCGCGCATGCTCCGTCACATGGAGCGCGAAGAGGAGGCCGTGCTCTCCGAAGAGGTGCTCCGCGACGACTCGGTGATCACGCACTACTTCGGCGGCTGATCGCCGCCCCCGGCGCGGTGTACACCCGTCGCCGTGCGCCCCCTCCGCCCGCTGCTTCGCCTCGCCCGCGCGCTCGCGATCGCGTACGTTGGCGCCGCCCTGATGTTCGTCGCGCTGCAACGAAATATCTTGTTTCCAGCCCCTCCGCCGCGCGCGCCGGCCGCGGGCACGGTGCTCGAAGGCCGCTCCGCCGCGGGGCGCCGCGTGGTGGCCCTGTGGTCTCCGCGCGCGCACGGCGCCCCCGAGGCGATCACCGTGGCGTACCTCCACGGCAACGGGATGCAGCTCGCCGACTGCGCCGAGCTCGCCCCGCTCCTCAACGCCGAGGGGTGGAACGTGCTCTCCGTCGAGTACCCCGGCTACGGCCCCCTCGCGGGCGACGCCCCGAGCGAAGCGGCCCTCGTCGACGTGGCCGACGGCGCGATGCAGCTCCTCCGCACGCGCCTCGCCGTGGCCCCGGCGCGCACCGTGCTCCTCGGCCAATCGTTGGGCACCGGCGTCGCGACGGCCCTCGCGGCGCGCGGCGCGGCCTCGCGCGTGGTGCTCATGACACCGTTTCGCTCGATCACCGCCGTCGCGGCGGAGATGCTCCCGTGGCTGCCCGTGCGCTTCTTCGTGCGCGACCGCTTCGACAGCGAGGCCCTCGCCCCGTCGATCACGGTGCCCGTGCGGGTGATCCACGGCACGGCCGACGAGGTGATCCCCTTCTCGCACGGCGAGCGGCTGGCGAAGGTGTTTCCGCGCGGCGACCTGGTGCGCATCGCGGGCGGCCACCACAACGACCTGTGGAGCGCGCACCTCGACGAGACCCTCACCGCGCTGCGGGGCTTCGTCGGTCGCTGACCAGCGGGGTTACGGCCGCGCGGTCGGCGCGCTGAGGCCGTCGCGCGCTGCACCGGTCGCAGCTACCGCATGAGCGGCGCCAGGAGGCGGAGCTTCGCGCTGTTGGGCGTGCGCCAGTCGTCTTGCAGAATGCCCCCGGTGTCGCCCGCGTTGGGGTTGAGCGCCCAGTAGAAGAAGCCGCGTGCGGGCTGCGCGCCGAGCCACGCGACCATCGCGTCTTGCCACGCGACGTCGCCCGAGGCCCGCCCGTCGTCGTACCAGCCGCAGAACTCGCCCGTCACCACGTTGGCCCCCGCGGCGACCAGGTGGCCGAAGTGCGCGCCCCAGATCGGCGGGAGGTTGCGCGGGTAGTCGCTCGCGCTGAAGTAGCTCATGCGCGCGACGCTCGGGCCGTACACGTGCGGGCTGCACACGAGGCGCTCGGGCGGCGCGTCGACGGGGAGGCGCGCGGCCTCGGTGCGGTTCTCGCCCCAGAAGGCGTCGAAGCCCGCGTTGTTCGAAGCGTTGCCGCCGCCCTCGACGAAGACGAGCACGCGCGGGTTGGCGCAGAGCACCGCGCGCGCGCCCTGCGTCGCGAGGTCGCGCCACGCGGTCCACGTGAGGCCGTGGGGCTCGTTGGCGAGGTCGATGCCGAGCACCGTGCGCGGGTGGAGCGCGGCGATGGCGGCGAGCTCGCGCAGGTCCGCGAGCCACCCGTCGAGGCCGTAGCCCTCGCACGCGCCAGGGCCAGCGCGTCGGTTTCGTCACACCGCTCGCTTCGCACCGATCGGCGCGCGCTTCAACACCCGACAACCCGACCCACAACGCTCAGAAGAAGCGGTACCCGAGCGAGAGCGACATCGTCGGCACCACGCCGTAGGAGCGCAGCATCTCGGAGACGCGGTCTTGCGCCGTCGTGCGCGCCGCGGCGGCGCCCGGGGTGGTCGATGCGAAGCGCGGCGAGACGGTGGTGCGCGCGTCGACGGTGACGCCCACGCCGATCGCCGTCTGGATCACGAGGCGATCGCCGAAGAGCAGAAACTCCCACCCGAGCTCGGCGTCGACCATGTGCAGCGTCGAGCGCACGTCGTAGATGCCGTTGGCCTCGGGGACGCTCGCGGGCGGCGTGACGCCCGTCACCGATGTGATGAGCGTGCGCGCGTTCGCCGCCCCCGCGAGGTCGAGGCGCCCGTAGCCGCCCATGAGCACGAGGCCCGCGCCCGAGAACGGACGCCACCCCGCGTGGACGCGCCACGCCGACGCGCTCTCGACGCGAATGCCGTAGAAGCCCGACCCCGACTGGCCCCCGCTCGCGGCGGTGAGCACGTTGTTGAGCACGTTGATGTACGCCTGCGGCGCGAGGCCGCCGGAGGCCATGAGACGCAGCCGACCGGGGAGCTCGAGGTCTCCGCGGAGGGTCACCGCGAGCGGCGCGTCGGTGCCCACCGAGGCCTGGAGATGAAACGGATCCGCGCGCCCGACCGACGGGGCGAAGGTCGACGCGAGCGCGAGCACGATCGAGGCGGCACGGACCTTCATGCGAGACACCTTCCGGCGGATGCGACGTCCGCTCGAAGGGGTGCGATGCCCGCTCGCTGCAGCGCATTCATGGGCTCACGGCGAGGTGTCGACGCGCAGATCGTCCTGGTGCAGGGCGCCGTCACGCGCACGCCCACCGCGTCCACGATGGACCTGCTGCTCTTCCGTCTCGGCTGGGCGCTCACCGCGCGGCGGCGTCACCCGGAGGCGCTGCGCGTGTATCGCCTGCTCATCCAGCGGTTTCCCACCTCGGCGTACCTGCCCCACGCGTTTCTCGTCTACGCGGAGCACTCCTTCGACGAGTCGGAGTGGTCGTCGGCGGAGGAGTTCTACGAGCGCGTGCGTGAGCGCTGCGGTGGCGCCGCGCGACGTCGACGCGATGGCGCGCGCCGCGGAGGTGCTCCTGGCCGCGGGCGCTTCGCGGGGCGCGATGGTGTTGTATCGACGGCTGCTCGACGAGCACACCGCCGACGCGGCCTTCAACCGCGACGTCATTCGCGCGTTGATGAGCATGACGCTGCCGATCGCGTCGCGCGCCCCGACGCTCGTCGCCGTGGGCTCTCGCGAGACCTTCGCCGCGAAGGGAGCCGCACGCCAGCTGGTCCGCGCGCTGCCCGACGCGCGCGGTGTCGTCGCGCCCGACCTCGGACACGTCTGGAACCTCCAGGACGCCGCGCTCTTCACCGCCATGATCCGCGCGTGGGTGCACGCGCGCCCGCTGCCCGAGCGCCTGCGCCCGCTCGCGCGGTGAGCGACCTTCAGCGCATCCGGCTCCGTGGATGCGGTGGGTAGCGCCACGCCCGCCGGTCATCTTCGGCCGCGCCATCGGGCGCAGCGACGGCACACGGAAGAGAATCGCGTCGATGGGCAGAAGAGACCGCACGACGCTGCGCAACGAGGCCGAGGGTGTGACGTGGTCGGTGTGGCCGGAGGGCGCGCGGAGCCGCATCGAGATCGTGTTCGACGACGACCCCGACCCGGTCACGCGGACGATCCCGCGGGCGGAGCAGGCCGCGCTCGTGGCCGAGCAGCTCACGGCCGGGTTCGCGCGCGTGCCGGGGTGGGAGCCGACGCACGCGTGGATCGAAGAGGCCCCCGAGCCCGAGCTGTGGGCCGAGGTGCTCGACGGCTGGATCATGGCCACCGGGCTCGCGTGGGAGAAGGTCGCGGCGGCGCCGCCGGCCGTCCGCGCGTGGCTCACGCTCGACGCCCTCGCCGCGCAGCGCTCGCGCAACGGCCTGGCGATGTACTTCCTCGAGTGCGACGAGGGCCTCGTCGCCCACACCGCCGACGCGGCGCGGGCGCTCGGGCTCGAGGAACTCGCGGCGCAGTTCGAGCTCGTCGCGCGAGGCACCACGAAGTCGCCGGGGCGCGCCAGGCTGGGCAGCCCGAGGGCGGCGAAGGCGCTCGAGCGCTTCGCGTCGACGGCGCTGCCGCCGCGGCTGCTGACGTGGGTGCGACAGCACGCAAGGTCGTTCGTCCCAGTGCCGTCCGAGCCCACTCCGGGGTGAGGTGAGGCGGCGGAGCGCGCTCCACTGCCGTTACCGCGCCCGCAGCACCCCGCGCACCGCGTCGAAGCCCCGCGCCAACGCCTCGCGCGACAGCCCATGCGCGCGCGACAGCATGAGCACGCCCGCGAGCCCCGACGGCACCTCGAGCGACTCGCACACCGCATCCACGCAGCGCGCATCGGGCTGATACCCCTCGAAGAACGCCGCACACAGCCGCGTCGCCTCGTCGACGCCGCGGCGCCCGATGAGGTCGAGCACGAGCACCGCCACGTCGTCATCGCGGCGCGCATCCCCCGAGAGCGATGCGACATGCTCGGCATCGAAATCGATGAGCCGACAGCGCCCCTCGTTCTCATCGTAGAGGTAGTTCCCGAGGTGCGCGTCGCCGTGCGTAAACCCGTCGCGCGCGTGCGCCTCGCGCAGGCATCGCCCCACGGCGACGAGGGCGCGCGCGTCGGGCGCTCGCGTCGCGAGGTCGACGCCCGGGAGCCGCGGAAACACCAGCGTGCGCCCCTCGCCCGCCACCTCGACGCCGTGCAGCGCGCGAAAGGCCGCCCGCTCGCGCGCCGCCCACGCCTCGGTGCGCACAAACATCCGAAAGCTCGCCCCCGCGAGCGCGAAGAACACATTGCCCGCCGCGATGGTGACGCCCGCGTCGAGGCGGCGCGTCTTGCGCACGACGTCTCTCTCTACCACGGTGCGGTTGACCGAGGTCGACGCGATGGAGCGCGCCCAGAGCGCCTCGCCGAGCATCGCGCTCACCCGTCTCCGGCGAGGTACACGCCCGCCACCACGAGCGCAGCGCCCGCGAGCTGCGACCACGAGGGCGTCGCACGCGACACAGCATACGCGGCCGCCACGGTGAGCGCGTAGCGCAGCGACGACACCGTGGTCGCGTGAAAGAGCGTGTCGCGCTGCAGGAGGCTCATCCACAGGAGCGACGACGCGCCCCACGCGGCCACCGCCGAGACGCCCCACGGCGAGAGCGCGGCGTCGACGAGGCGTCGGTGCGCGTCGACGGCGAACTTCATCGCGACGTGGCCGTACACCGTGGCCGCGAAGAACAGCGCCCACTCGACGCCCCGCATGATCGTCGCACGTTGCATCGGCGTCTCCCTCCCGCGGCCCTCGCGAAGGCTATCCGTGGGCGAGCTCGTTGTACCAGAGAACCACCGCGAGGCAGCCGACGCACCACGCGTCGACCGCGCCGCGACCGACGAGCGGACCCGTGAGCATGTGCGCCGCGATGGGGATCACGGTGGCCATCACCGACAGCGTTCCGCCCGCCTCGGCGACGAGCGCGCGCGAGCGCGTCTGCGGGTCGTCGACGCCTTCGAGGAGCGCCGGGATCACGAACACGCCCTGCGCCTCGACCGTGTAGAAGCTCAGCGCGAAGGCCACCGGCGAGGCCCACAGCGAGCGCCTCCTCGCGAGCGCGAAGGCCGCCACGCCCGCCGCGCCCGCGACGAGGTACTTCTCCGCGAGGAGCGCGGCCCCGCGTCGCGCCGTCTCGTCGGAGACGGGCACGGCGAGGGCGCGTCCCATCCAGCGCGTGGCGCCTGCGAGCGTGGCGTACTCGTCGGAGCGTGGACGCAGGTCGCCGCGGGCGTAGCGCGCCTCGGCAGCGGCGAGGAGACGGTGCGCGCGGGCGTTCATGGCGCGAGGGGGCGCACGAAGGCGAGGTGCATCCACGCGAGCAGCGCCGCGAGCTGACCGAGCACCAGCACGCGGTGGAGCACCGTCTCGTACGCGCCGCAGCGACGGCGGTGAAAGCGCAACTCGTCGTAGGCGATGAGGTACGTGGTGAACGCGGTCTGCGCCACCGCGGGCAAGAGCAGCCAGCGCGCGCCCGTCGCGGTGGCCGTTGCCATGATGGCGAAGAGGGGCACGCCTCCGACGGTGAGCGCGAGGAGTTCGGCGCGCTGCTCGGCGCGCGCGATGACCACGCCCGCGAGCCTGTGAAAGCGCCAGTCGAGCGCGCCCGCGGCGGTGGCGACGAGGCCCGAGGCGGCGATCACGAAGAGTTCCCACGGCGCAGCGAGCGGCGCGCGCACCCACGGGAAGCGCGGGTCGTCGGCGAGCGCGGCGAGCAGCACCGCGAACGCAGCGCCCGGCGCGAAGAGGGCTGCGAGGCTGGCTGCGCCCATCGCGCGAGAGGGCCGCGCGCTCGCGTGAGAGAGAGGCATTCGGTGACGATAACGCAGCGCGCGCGGCGTCGGGTGCGTGGCTACCGCGAGAGGGCGGCGAGCACGCGCGAGCGGGCGTTTCCCACCAGCGGGCGGCCGTGACCGGCGAGAACGTGGTCGTAGTGCCACCCCGCCGCGTGAAAGGCCTCGAGCGAGGCGTACGCGCGGCGCACGTCGGCGGAGAACGCGTCGTGCGCGCGCACCACGTCGCGCACCAGCGTGAGCGGCGGGCGCGCTGTGAGCAACGTATCACCCGTGAGCAGGCATCCCGTCGCAGCGTGGCGAAAGAACACGGACCCGTCGGTGTGACCGGGCACCGCGTGAACCTCCATGCTCGCCACCGTGTCGCCCCCGTCGAGGGCGCGGTCGACGCGCGCCGCGGAGGGAAAGCGGTTCTCCACGGCGCAGAGCGCGCGCTCGAGGAGGTTGCCGCGGTCGCCCATGACGGGACGCGGCGCCGTGCCGTCGAGCACCTCGGCGTCGGCGCGGTGCGCGATCACCTTCACGCCGTGCTCGCGCTGGAGAAAGCCCGCGTTGCCCGCATGATCCGAGTGGTAGTGCGTGAGGAGAACGCCCGTGAG
>CAISKJ010001790.1 GCA_903885885.1 uncultured delta proteobacterium | reverse complement strand
GCGCCCGCTGCGCGCTCCCCCGCGCGTCGGTGAACGCCTGCGCGGGCGGCGCCTGCGTGCAGACCTGCGCGGCGGGCTTCGCCGACTGCAACAGCGACCGCGCCGACGGCTGCGAGCGCGAGCTCGGCGCCGACCTCGCCCACTGCGGCCGCTGCGGCAACGCGTGCCCCGCGCGGGCCAACGCGACGTCGACCTGCGCGGCGGGCGCGTGCGGCTTCACCTGCGAGGCCAACTTCGCCGACTGCGACGGCAACCCGGCCAACGGGTGTGAGGTCGACCTGCGCGTCACGGCGGCGCACTGCGGCCGCTGCGACAACGCGTGCGCCACCACCAACGGCGTCGGCAGCTGCGCGGCCGGCGTGTGCGGCGTCGGCGCGTGCACCGCGCCCTATCGCGACTGCGACATGAACCCCGCCAACGGCTGCGAGGTCGACACGCGCGTCACCTGCGGCGGCTGCGACGTCGAGTGCCGCGACCGCGCGGTGGGCGGCGCCACCGGCGCGAGCTTCGACGCGGCGGGGCAGCGCGGCACCGCGGTAGACCCGGCGCGCGGCCTCGTGGTGAGCGGCATGTCGACCACGACGACGCTCGATTTTCTCTGGGTGGTGAACACCGCCGAGAGCACCCTGAGCAAGTGGGACGCGACGGGGCAGCGCGAGGTCGCGCGCTACCGCGTGGGCCTCGCGGCGGGCGAGTGCCGCGGCCTGTGCTGCTACAACAACGGCTGCAACATGCCGAGCCGCGTGACGGTCGACGGCAACGGCGACGCCTACGTGGCCAGCCGCGGCTTCGCCACGCAGGGCAGCGTCACGAAGCTCGCCGCCGAGCGTACGAGCTGCGTCGACCGCAACGGCAACGGCATGATCGACACGTCGAGCGGCCCCACCGACGTGCGCCCCTACGGCGCCGACGAGTGCGTGCTCTGGACCACCAACGTCGGCCCCACCGACGCCGTGCTGCGCGCCATCACCACCGACCGCGGCGACGCCACCAACCCCTACGGCTACGTGTGGGTCGGCGGGTACAACACGCGCCGCGCGTACCGCCTCGACCCGCGCACGGGCGCCACGCTGGGCACGTACACCCTCGCCATTTCGCCCTACGCGATGGTGGTCACCCGCGACGGTCGCCTGTGGGCGAGCAGCCTCGACCAGGCGCTGCTCCAGTCGATCAACACGACCACGCTCGCCGTGGGCCCCACCGTGCCGTACCCCACGGCGCGACGCCTCAGCGGCAGCTGCACCAACGCGTACGGCATGACCGCCGACGGCCGCGGTCGCCTCTGGCTCGCGGGCTGGAGCTGCCGCGACGCCCTCGGCTACGACCCGCTCACCGACACCTGGACGCGCGTCGACACCACCAGCCTCGTGGGCGGCACCGCGGGCCGCGGCATCACCGTCGACGCCGACGCGCGCGTGTGGATGAACTACGCCACCACGAGCGACACCACCTCGGGCGGCCTGCTCTACTGGGACTCCAACGCCTTCTCGGGCGGCGGCACCATCCCCGCGACGGCCGTCACGCGCGTCGCGCTCCCGGGCGGCTTCACCGGCCCGTCGGGCCTCGGCGTCGACCGCCTGGGCAACGTGTGGGCCGCGCACTACCTCGCCCCCTCGCCCCTCATTCGCTACACGCCGTCGACGACCGCGAGCGTGGTGCTCTACGGCCCCAACCAGGTCTCTTCGTACTCCGACTTCACGGGCTCGGTGCGCCGCACCACCATCGCCCAGGGCACCTACGAAGAGACGCTCGACCTCGGCTGCGACGCGCCGGTGTTCACCACCCTCACCTGGGCGGCCACGGCGCCCGCGGGCACCTCGATCAGCTTCGCCGCCCGCACCGCGGCCACCACCGTGGCCCTCGCGGCGGCCACGTCGGTCTCCGTCGCCCTCGCCCCGCGCGACACCTCGCCCGCCAACCTCGCCACGGCCTTCACGAGCGCCACGGTGACGCCCGCGCGCTTCCTCCGCCTGTCGATCTCGATGCAGTCGTCGGAGGGCGGCGCCACGCCCGCGCTGCAGTCGTTCAACGTCGGCTGGCGCTGCCCCGCGCGCTGAGCCGCCCCCCCGAAACGTCGAAGAGGCGCCGCTCCCCCGTCGGGAGTCGGCGCCTCGTCGCGCGTGACAGAGAATGTCCGAACGCTCCGCTCAGTGGTGGCGGCCGTGGCCGCGGCCGTGGTGCCGTCCGCGCCGCCCCGCGGGCGCTTCGGCGGGCGTCGCTTCGGCCGGCGTCGCGGCCGCGGGGGTCGCGGCGGCGGACGTTGCAGGGGGCGCACCGCCCGCGGGCTCGACGATCACGAACTCTACGCGTCGGTTGCGCTCGTGCGCCTCGGGGGTGTCACCCTGCACGAGGGGGCGCGACGATCCGAAGCCCTGCGCCGTGACGCGGCCGCGGGCGATGTGGGCCCGCACGAGGTAGCGCTGCACGGCCTTGGCGCGGTCGCGCGAGAGGCGCAGGTTGCGCGACTCGGTGCCCGTGTCGTCGGCGTGGCCCTCCACCCGAATCACACGAATCTCGGGGTGCTCGCGCAGCACCGTGACCACCGCGTCGAGAATGCCGTTCGAAGCCGCCTGCAGCGTCGCGCGGTTGTGGTCGAAGAGCACCACCTGGTTGATGGTGATGTGGTTGTCGACCACCACGGCCGCGGGCGGCGCCGTGGCGGCCTCGTCGGGGCATCCGTCTTCGTCTTGAAACCCGTTCATCGTCTCAGGCTGCGTGGGGCACTGATCGGTCGGGTTGAGCACGCCGTCGTGGTCGGGGTCGGGGTCGTCGGGACACCCGTCGGCGTCTTCGAACTGGTTCACCGTCTCGGGCTGCGTGGGGCAGCGATCGGCGGGGTCGAGCACCCCGTCGCGGTCGGCGTCGGGGTCGTCGGGGCAGCCGTCTTCGTCCTGGTACTGGTTCACCGTCTCGGGCTGCGTCACGCAGCGGTCCGAGGGGTCGAGGATGCCGTCGTGGTCGGTGTCCGCGGGCGGCGGCGGCGCCGCCTCGCCGCGGGGACCGTGGAGCTCGAGCTCGAGGCCCGCGCGCCAGTACGTGGCGGTACCGCGCCCGACGGCGTCGTCTTCGCTCACCGCGAGCACCTGACCGATGCGCGCCGACGGGCCGAGGGAGAGGTAGCGCCCGATGGGAAACAGCCACCCGAGGCCCGCTTGATACCCGAAGCGCGTGTAGCCCACCGTGCCCGTGATCGAGAAGGCCGCGTCGAGGTCGACGAAGGGCCCGCCCACCGACCGCGACACCTCGGGCGCGATGCGAAGACCGCCGCCCGCGAGCATCAGGTCGCCCACGGTCTCACCCGTCGGCGATTGATCGACCGTCCACCGCGCGAGGCTCAGCATCAGGTGCAGGCTGAGGGGCCCCACCACACGAATACCCGGGCGAAACTCGACCGCGCCGCCGAGGCCGAACTCGTCGCGCTGCGGCGCCGACAGCATCGTGCCCGCCCCGAGGTGCACCGAGAGCGAGAGCCGCTCGGCGATCTGCGCGTGCGCTGCGCGCGGCGCCGCGAGCGCCCCCACGCACGCAAAAAAGGCAGCACAACCCCGCCACCGTCGAGCACGACGTCGTTCAACACTCATGGCCAACCTCACCGCGCATTCTTTCGGGAGGCGCCCACGGTTGGCAACAAAATGTCACCGTGGTTGTACTGGCCGTTTCTCTTTGACTCGGCGGGCGGTACGGGGTCTAGCCTCGCGGCCGTCGCGATGATTCCGCACGGCGTCTTCTTTCAACCTCGCAACGGCAGCCCGAGCTGGCCGACCGAGCCGGCGCCGCAGGGCGACGCCGCGGTCGCGCCGACACCGTCGCCGTCGCCCGCCCCCGACGCTACGAACGCCGCGCCCGTCACGGCGCCTACGGGCACCGGGTACCTCTCGCAAGAGGCGTGTGAGCAGGCCAGCAAGAACGGCCTCATCGCCGCGGGGGGATACACCTTCGGCGCGTCGCTCCTCGGCATCATGATCTTCATGGTGATGCGCAAGAAGCTCTGGGGTAACGCCTTCACGCGCTACGCCGTGTCGGTGGGCACCGCGGCGGTGGTGTCGTCGGTGCTCGTGGGGTGGGACCCCGCGCGGGCCGACGTGCTCGAGCGCTGCCTCGACCCCAACCAGGGCTTCACGCAGTACGTGTTCCTCGGGAGCATGCTGGTGGGCCGCGCCCTGGTGCTGGGGCTCCTGCCCAGCGTGCTCGTGACGCTCACGGGCTGCTTCGTCGCCAACCGCACCTGAACCCTCGCACCGCACCCACGAAGGAGACGCTCGCATGGACCTCGTCATCGCCGTCGGCGGCGGCGGACAGCACATCGCCCTGGCGATCGCCCGGCTCCTCCGCCTCGAGGGGCTCGCCGACCCCATCGAGGCCTTCGTCATCGACGCCGACAGCGACTCGCGCCTCGCCCAGAAGGTTCGCACCTTCGGCAACACGGTGACCCCGCAGTGCCCGCACCCGCTCGCGGGCGCGCAGACCATCGTGCCCCCCTTCGCGCGCGACACGATGCACGAGACGCAGTTTCGCAAGATCTTCATCGACGACCGCGCCGCGCCCCTCGAGCGCGAGATGTTCGAGCTCTTCTACGACGAAGAGTCGGGCGGCGTAGACGGTGGCATCGGGCCCGCGGGCGGCGTCGACATCGGCAAGGGGATGTTCGCCAATCCCTCCGTCGGGAGCGCCGTGTTCGCGTCGAGCAAGGAGGGCGCGATGGACCCGCTCTTCGGCCTCGCCCGCACCGCCGCGCGCATCTTCGTCGTGGGCAGTTTTCTCGGCGGAACAGGCGCGGGGATCATGCACCAGCTCATCAAGCTGGTGCGCGAGACGGTGGGGCCCGCCAAGCCCATCTACGGGTCGTTTCTGCTGCGCTGGTTCGACCTGCCGCCCACGGCGGGGCAGACCGTCGACACGGCCACGCTGCTCGCCAGCATGGGCCACGGGCTCGAGTATTTCTATCGGTACACCAAGCACCTGCTCGACGCGTCGATGCTGGTGGGCGTGCCCGACAATCCCCCGCCGCAGGTGAAGGCCGTCGCCGCCGCGCCCGACAACGACGAGACCGTGAGCCTCTATCCCCTGCTCGCGGCCTGGTCGCTCGTGATGCTTCCCGACAAGACCGACACGCAGGCCCGCGCGGCGCACCGCACCTACGGCCTCACGCACGACGACAACGACCCCATCTGGGCGCTCCGTCGGTCGTGGAACAGCCCGCGCAACCCCAACTCGCAAGACGCCCGCCTCGGCGCGCGCATCGTCGAGGCCGTGGTGCTGCAAGAGATCTACAGCTCGTTTCGCGTGAAAGACTCGGACTTCACCGAGTTCGACTACGAGAAGGCGCGAAGCACCTGGGGCTCGCTCATCGGCAACGTGGCCAGGAAGAACAACACCTCGGCCACGGCCCTCGCGCGCGGCGTGCTGTCGGCCCTCGAGGCGCGCGGCGCGCAGCTGCGCTTCGCGTCGTGGTGGTTCGGCCAGGTGTTCGGCGACGCCGACCTCTCGCAGTTCGGCGACACGCGCGCGCGGCAGCTCTACGCGGCGCGCAAGCACCGCACGTGGAAGGCGCCCGACGCGTTCAAGATCCTCGTCGACGCGTTTCAGTTCGAGAGCACCGCGGGGGCCGAGCGCAGCAAGCTCCACGACCCTACGCCCGAGGCGCTCATGGCCGAGAAGATCGAGCGCTCGCTGCTGGCCGCGCTCCGGGGCTGATAGGGAGAACACCGCGATGCTCCACTCGCTGATCCCCGGCGCCGACGTAGCGCCCTCGACCGACACCTTCGCCATCGACCAGAAGAAGGGCGCGTGGACGCCGCCGCACACGCACCTGCGCACGCGGAGCTTTCCGACGCCCTTCGCGCAGGCCGAGATGATGTCGCACGTGCTCGGGCTCCTCTCGCTCGACCCGGGCGCGCGGCAGCCCGAGCCCGAGACGCTCAACCCGCGCCTCCAGCAGAGCTTCGAACGCTGGCGCCTCATGCTCCTCGCGCTCGTGCTCGGCGAGGTGACCCTCGAGACCATCGACCTGCGCCGCCCCGAGGTCGACAACTTCGGTGCCATGCTCGCCGACCTGCGCCCCGAGTGCCGCTTCTTCGGGCTCATCCGCGACGCGCGACGCAACGGCCTCGAAGGCCGCAAGCTCCTCGTGGGGGCCACCGATCCGCTGTGCCTCCTGTGGTGCGCGCCGCGCGCCGCGCGTGAGAACTATTGGAGCGAGCTCAAGACCCGCATCGACGCGAGCGCCGACCGCGCCGAGGCCCTCAAGCTCCTCGCCGACTGGCGCGCGGCCCTCGACCGCACGGGCGTGTGGCAGCCCGGCCACGAACTCGCGCCGCCGTGGATGAAGGCCCTCGAGGTGCTCCTCGGCGACCGCGTGCAACCCAGCGGCGTGCTCCACAGCGACGCGCGCTTCGTGGGCCCCGTGCGCCTCAAGGTGGTGCCCCGCGCGGGCGGCGACGCCGACGAGACCATCGCCTATCTGCCCGTGCGCGAGCCCGGCTGGGCCGCGCGCTTCGCCGAGCTGCTCTTCTTTCAGCCCGTGCGCCGCGACGCGGGCACCGTCGACCTCCTCGACCCCAACGGCCGCTCGGTGCTCACCGTACGCATGGCCCCGCGCGACCCCACGCAGGAGGCCGGCAACGCCGCCGCGCGCACGGTCCAGGGCGCCGACCGCGCGAGCACCGCGGGCTTCGAACTCCTCGCGGGCGTCGGGCGCCTCGAGGGCGCCACCAACACCGCGCGCGGTCACGGGCAGGCGCACTGGCTCGAAGACCACGCCAACGCGCCGGGCTACCGCTCGCTCGTGCTCAACCCGCTGCTCTCCGCGGCGGCGCGCTCGCACAAGCGCATGCAGGTGAGCGAGGCCGACGTGCAGGCCGCGCCCATTCTGTACCCCGACACGGTGCGCCTCGTGATCGGTCAGGCCGAGGCCACCGACGGCGCCGACGTGCGCATCCACCTGTCGCGCGAGGTGACCAACCGCGTCGCCACGGGCACACCGGCGCCCCAGACGGGCGTCTCGATGGCGAAGTGGACGCCCGGCTCACCCCTCCCGCGCATCGTGGCCGTGCCCGGGAGCACCGGCACGCTCAGCGTGGGCCTCGTCGAGCGCTTCGGCCCCGCGACGCGCACCGTCGACGTAGGCGAGCTGCGCGCGCTGGGCCTCTCGCTCTGGCTTTATTTCACCGGCGAGGCCGAGCTGCGCGCCGACGGCGCCCGCGTGCTCTGGACCGCCGACGAGGGCAAAGACCTCTTCGGCCGCGTGCTGGTGCAGAGCGCCGAGCGACCGCTCGAGGTGCTGCGCGACGCCATCGCCGCCGTGCACGGCGACGCCGAGCGCCTGCGCGCGCGCGACCGCCTCGCCACGCTGCAGCGGTTCCGCGCCACGTGGCGCACCGTCGGCGAAGGCGACAACGACCGCGTCGAGGTGCAGGCCGCGCGGCTCGCGCGCGTGGCCGCCGACACCTTCATCGAGTGGGTGATGGGCGCCCCCTCGCCGGGCGCCGCGGCGGTCACCCTGGGCTCCTTCGGGCTGCGCGCGACGGCGCCCGCGGAGCAGTACGTGATCGCCGGGGCCGCGAAGATCCCGCTGTTCCTCGACGTGTTCGCGCGCAACGAATGAGGCGCCCGCTCGCCGCCCTCGCGGTGGTGCTCGCGCTCGTCGGCGGCGCGTACCTCCGCGTTCGTCAGCAGCGCGCCCGCTGGTGGACGCGCGTCGAGCGCCTCTGCGCCTGCAACGCCCCCGTGGTGCGCAGGCTCGACGCGATGTCGCACGTGCCCATCGGCGGCTTCGACCGCGTGGCCGCCGCGCAGATACGCACCCTCACCGCGGGCTGCGACGACCTGCGCGCCGCCATGACCCGCCGCTCGGCCCTCGAGGCGCTGCGCGACACACCCCTGCGCGTGAGCCCGACGCCCGCGCACGACCGCGCCCAGCGCGACATCGCCCGCGAGCTCGCCCTCACCTGCGGCGAGGAGCACCACGTCTTCTGGAACGACCTCCGCGCCCGCGCCGCGCGCAACGACCACGACGACACGCCGCGCGAGATCGTGCGCGTGGCCGCCGAGTTTCTCCGCGTGCGCGACGCGATGTGCGCCCGCCGCGCGGTGCTCTCGGGCCCGCCCGCGGACTATGCGCTCAGCGCGCGCGATGCCGACCGTCAGGGTCGCACCTGCGGCGAGTAGCTTCACCGGCACGCGCCGACCGCTCGGTCTCCTCCCCTCGCCGTTCGACGCGCCGCCAACTATCGCCCTCCCACGGTACGCTGGCACCCTGCGCGTCGCAGGCATGAGACGCCCCACGCTCCGCTCCCTCGCGATGTTCGTCGCCCCGGTGCTCGTCGGAGGCGCCACCGGCGACGCGCTCCTCACGCGAATGAACGAGGCGCACCCCTCGCTCCTCGCGGCCCGCGCGCGCGCCGCCGACGCGCCCCCTACGCCCGCGCCCCCCGTCGGCCGCCTCGTGCTCGTGGTCATCGACGGCGTCGGTGAGCCCTATTTCGACCGCGAAATCACGGCCGGCACGCTGCGCCCCGTGACGTGGTCGCAGCCCATCGACACGGGCACCCCGTCGCTCTCGCGCCCGAGCTACCACACCCTCTTCACGGGCGTGGCGCAAGACCTCGCCTGCGTCGGCAACAACCGCTTCCCCGGCCGCGCCCGCGCCGACACCGTGATGAACCGCATCCGCGACGGCGGCGGCACCGTGGCCTGGGCCCTCGAGACCGTCGACTGGATGCGCGGCCTCGCGGGCCTCCCCCACGAGCCCTACCTCCGCGGGTACGCGTCGCGCGACCTCGACGCCATCACCACGCTCGCGGCCTCACACACGCTCACCGTGGTGCACTGGATCACCACCGACGAGGTGGCCCACAACCACGGCGCCCGCAGCGCCCGCTACGACCGCGAGGTGCGCGCCTCCCTCACCCGCGTCTCGCAGCTCTACGACCGCCTCGTCGCCGCGCTCGGCCCCGCGGGCTTCACCATGCTCGTCGGCGCCGACCATGGACACGTCGCCCGCGGCGGCCACGGCGGCCCCGACCGCGACGTCGTTCACACCCGCTGGGTGCGCCTCGGCGGCCCTCCCTCCGCCTCGCCTCCCCGCGCGCGTCAGCCCGAGACCGTGCTCGCGGCCACCTTCACCGACGCCCTCGCGCTCCCGCCCCCGCGCGACGCCACGGGCTGCCCGCTGCCCCTCGCGGGCGTCACCTCGCGCGCCGATTGCGCCGCCATCGCGCGCCGCCGCGACACGCTCAACCGCACCCTCGGCGACGTTCGTTCGGTCGCGAACCATCGTGCGACCCTCCGCCTCACGGTCTTCGCCATCGCCCTTGTTCTAGCCGCGATACGTATCCCCAACGAGATCGTTCGCAGCCGAACGATCCGCGCGCTCGCGGCCCTCGCCGCGGTGTTCGCGGGCGCCGCCGCGAGCTACGCGCTCCTCGGACCGGGCTTCACGCTCTCGGCCATTCGAACACAGCGGGCCTTTCTCGCCCACGCCACGCTCTCCACCCTGGTCGGCGCCCTCGTCGCGTGGGTCGTCGCCCGGCGCGTCACCCGCGCGCGTCCCAGCGACACGGCCCTCGCCACGGTCGCGGTGCCCCTCGCGGCGCTCACCTACGTGGCGGGCTCGTCGGGCGAGGCCATGCTCGGCGACGTGGGCCGGCTCCTGGTGCCCGCGCTGGGCCTCTTTCCGGGCGCCGCCTGCGCCGCCATCGCGCTCGGCACGCTCGCGGCGCCGCGCCCGCGATGACCGCAAGAACCGGGTGGTTGCCCCCGGCGCGCGCGCTCTACCTTCGCCCCATGAGCTCGCACTATCACCTCATCGAGCGGGCGCTGCACCGCCTCGCCGAGCACGAGGGCGACGCGCCCGACCTCGACGCCCTCGCGGCCGCGATGGGCCTCTCGCCGTCGCACTTTCAGCGCGTGTTCACCGAGTGGGCCGGGGTGAGCCCCAAGCGCTTCGTGCAGTACCTCACGCTCGAGCGCGCCCGCGCGTGCCTCGACGCCTCGGCCAGCGTGCTCGACGCCGCCTACGCCGCAGGGCTCTCGGGCCCCGGTCGCCTCCACGACCTCTTCGTCGCCCACGAGGCCGTCACCCCCGGCGAGTATCGCCGCCGCGGCGCCGGGCTCACGATCGCCTACGGCGCGGTGCACACCCCCTTCGGCGAGGCCCTCGCGCTCACCACGCCGCGAGGCCTCTGCGGCTTCAGCTTCGTGGGCCCCGACGGGCGCGACGACGCCCTCGCCGACATGATCGCCCGCTGGCCCGCCGCGCGCTTCGTCGAAGACGCCGCGGCCGTCGAGAAGGTCGCGCGCCCCATCTTCGCCGAGCGCCGCGAGCCCGGCGCCACGCTCACCCTCGCCCTCCACGGAACCCCCTGGCAGCTCAAGGTGTGGGAGGCGCTGCTGCGCATTCCGCCGGGCGCGCTGGTCTCCTACGAGGGCCTCGCGGCGGCCCTCGGCGCGCCGAAGGCCGCCCGCGCCGTGGGCACCGCCGTGGGCGCCAACCCCATCGGGTACGTGATTCCGTGTCACCGCGTGATTCGCAAGACGGGCGCCATCAACGCGTATCGCTGGGGCCACGCGCGCAAGCGCGCGCTCATCGGGTGGGAGGCCGCGCGCCACGAGGGCGCTTCCCTCCCTGCGCAGCCGTGCGAAGCTCCGCGTCCATGAGCCACGATGGATTGAAGTCACTGCTCGACGACCTGCTCTCCGACCCCGAGCACGCCTTCGCCGCGGCGAAGTCGGCCGCCGACGAAGCGCCCCTCGCGCTGCCCGCGAACCGCTTCACCGACGTCGAACAGCTCCGCGCGCTCGCCGACGCCGAGCTCATTCAGGTGCTCTCGCTCGCGACGCGCGACGACCTGCTCACGGTGCTCTCGGGCGCCTCCGACGGGCTCCGTCGGCGCATCCTCACCAGCTTGTCGTCGGCCTCGGTGCAGTGGTTCAAGCAGAACCTCGCGTACTTCGACGAGCCTACGCGCGCGCTCCTCGAGTCGGGCCGACGGAAGCTCCTCACCCTCGCGAACAAGCTCCTCGAAGGCGGCGCCATCGCGCTCCCGAGGCCCGCCGCGACGGAGCCCGCCGACGCCGCCCTCGACGAGGTCGAGCGCGTGGGCAGCGCGGTGGTCGAGCTCCTCGCGCTGCGCCAGCGGAGCGGCCGCGGGGCGCTGGGCGACGTGGCGTTGGCGAACGATCCGATGCTCTCCGAGGGCGTGGCGATGGTGATGCGCGGCGACGACGAGGCGACGATCACCGCGGCCCTCGACGCGACGCACGCGCGCCTCGTGGCGGCCTACGCGCGACGCCTCGCGGTGGCGCGCGAGGGCGTGCTGGCGCTCTACCGCGGCGAGGAGCCCGAGGCCTTTCGCAAGCGCATCGGCAGCCTCGGAGGCTAGACGCCGCCCGAGAGGGCCGACGCAGGCTCTACGTTGGCGGCCCGCCGCGCGGGCACCAGCGCCGAGAGCACGCACGCGCCCACACCGAACGCGAACACCCCCGCCACGAGCTGCGGCGAGAACACGAACCACACGTCGGGCTTGAACGGAAACGGCGGCAGCCGCGTGCGCGCGAGGTGATCGCACCCGTACGCGGCGAGGCGCGCGAGGAGCAGGCCCCCCGTCGACGCGAGGAGCCCCAGCGCGAACGACTGCCCGAGCACGATCGCGCGCACATCCCCCTTGGTGGCGCCGAGGGCGCGCATGAGCCCGATCTCGCCGCGGCGCTCGGTGATGAGCGACAGGAACACGTGCGCGATGTTGAGCGCCGCCACGATCACCGTGATCACGCTGGCGAGCGTGAGAATCACGGTGATGGCGGTCACGAGGAGGCCCATCTGCTCGGCGCCGCTCGTGCGCACCTCGAGGCCCTGCGCGCGCACGGCGCCACTCACGGCCGTGAGCTCCGACGCGTCGCGGAGGTACACCACCACGCTGGAGAAGGTGCCCGCCGCGTCGTCGCCCGCGTACTCGCGGTTGAGCCGCCGCGCGACGTCGAGGGGCACGGTGATGCCAAGATCCATCGCGTGGCGCGAGATGCCCACGAGCTTCGCGTACACGCGCCGCGGCGTGCCCTGGCGCGCGCTGCCGAGGCCCGCGCGGCCGAGGTCCCACTCGAGCACGAGGCCGTTGGCCTGACGGAGGAGCACCCCGCCGAGGCGCGGCAGGTGGTGCGACGGCGCGATCACGCCGTCGAACACCTCGACGAGGTACGGCGACACCACGGCGGGAATGGGCAGCTCGCAGCGCCCCGTCTGCGGCGGCGTCGTGGGCCACGGAATCTGCGGATAGATGCAGTACTCGCCCTCGGCGCACGCGGCGCTGGGGCTGCACGCGCGGTGCGACGAGCGCGCGTCGGGGTCGCTGAAGTCGGCGCCCTCGAGGAGGTCGGGGCGCACCAGCGCGGGGTCGACGCCGTCGGCGGGGATCTCGCCCGCCCCCACGTCGCGGCCGAAGATGGCCCGGCCGCCGCGGCCCGAGGTGGGGAACGCGAAGCGCATGCGGGGGAGCACCGCGCGCACGCCCGGCACGCGGCGCAGCGCGCCCACCTGCGAGGGCTCGATGCCCGCGGGCGCCGCACCGAGCACCGAGAGCACCGACCCGACGCTCGTCTCGGGGGGAATCACCTCGACGCGGTCCAGGGGGAAGATGCGCCCGAGCACCACCTCGCGCATGCCCGCCGAGAGCGCGAGAAAGAACGCGAGCGTGGCCACGCCGACGGTGATGCCCACCGCGGCGACGGAGAAGGTACGGAGCGAGCGCTTGAGGTCGCGCGCGACGAGGTCGACGAGGGCGGCGGCTCTCACACAGACTCCTTCGGGCGCTGCCGTCGGTCGTCGACGAGGCGCCCGTCTTCGATGCGAAGCACGCGGCGCGCGATGGCGGTCACGCGCTCCTCGTGGGTCACCCTGATCACGGTGAAGCCCTCGTCGCGGTGCAGCGATTCGAAGAGCGCGAGAATGGACGCGCCCGTCGCGTGATCGAGGCTCCCCGTGGGCTCGTCGCAGAGCAGCACCGGGGGCTTGAGCAGGAGGGCCCGCGCGATGGCCACGCGCTGCCGCTGGCCGCCCGAGAGCGCCGCGGGGAGGTCGTCGCCGCGACCCGCGAGGCCCACCCGTTCGAGGGCCTCGTCGATGCGCTTCGCGAGGTCGGCGACGGGCGTGGGGGCGAAGCTCGCGGGGAGCGCCACGTTCTGCCGCACGCTCCACGAGGGCACGAGGTGAAAGCCCTGAAACACGAAGCCCAGCGTGCGCTGGCGCAGCGCGGCGGCGGCGTCATCGGTGAGCCCGCGAAGCTCCCTGCCGTCGAGCAGCACCTCGCCGGTGTAGTCGCGGTCGAGGGCGCCGAGCACGTTCAAGAGGGTGCTCTTGCCGCTGCCCGAGGTGCCCAGAATGGCCACGAGCTCGCCCTTGTCGAGCGTGAGCGTGACGCCGTCGAGGGCCACGCGGCCGCCGGCTGCGCGGCCGTAGCGGCGCGTGAGGTTGCGAAGTTCGTAGAGGGGCATTGCGTGCCGTCTGAGGGCCCTAGCGACCGCTGGCGCCGCCCGCGAGCCCGCCCGCGAAGGGCAGGATCGACTTGAGGTCTTCGTCGTTGAAGCGAAGCTGCGCGCCGAGAAAGTAGTCGAAGCGGTCGGGGTTGAAGATGTCATCGACGCCGCCGATGATCCACGCGCGCCGGAGGATCTCGTACGCGGCCGTGATGCGCAGGCGGGGGTTTACGTCTTCGCCGAAGTTGAAGAGGTCGGTGCGAATCTCGAGCGCGTCGTCGAGGAGGTGCAGGTCGACGCCGAAGCCGCCCGTCGACTCCTTGATGCCGAAGCGAAACGTGGCCGGACCGAAGCGCCGCGCGAACATCACCGAGAAGCGAAAGCCGTCGGTGGTCGTGCGTCGCACGGTGCGAACGTGCGGCGTCTGCATCGGGTCGGTCGAGTCGGTGATCTCGCTCTCGGTGCTCGTCACGCCGCGCGGATCCTGCACGATCTCGAGGAGGTAATACTTGTCCTCGCGCGGCTGCAGGCGCACCTCGACGTAGCTCCGCAGCGTGTTCGAAATGAACTGATACTCGCTGCGCAAGCCGACAATCGTTTGGAGCCGCGCGATGGGCCCCACGAGGTCGTTCACGCTCTGCGCGGCGCCCTGCACCTCGTCGATGAGCGTCTCGTCGCGCAGGAGGCGCCCCGCCGTGCCCTCGCCGCGGTCGACGGCGCCCGCCACGTTGTTCACGTGCGAGAGCGCCTCGCGCAGGTCGGTGGTGGCCGCCGCGATGTTGCGCGTGGCCTCCTGCACCTGCGACACGGTGTTGTCGTCGCGCCCCTGGCCGCGACCGAGAATCTGCGCGAGCCGATCGGTCGACTCGCGGAGGTTCACCAGCGTGGCCTGAATGTCGGGCGCCGACTGCGTGGTCACACGATCGACGTTTTGAATGGTGTGCGTGAGCGACGTGGTGTTGGCCGCGACGGTGCGGTTCACCTCGGCCGACACCTGGGCAATGTTGCGGAGCGTGGTGCGCATGTCGTCGCTGGCCTCTTGCGTGCCGAGCGCCGACGCGACGCGGTCGGACACCTCGCGCACGCGCTCGGTGATGGCCGCGACGTTCTCCATGATCTGGTCGGTGCTCGAGCCCTCGAGCACGTTGCTGATGCGCCCGCCCGGCGGGATGCGCGGCTCCGGCGCGTTGCCCGGCGTCACCACGAGCAGGTACTCGCCGAGCACCGACACCGCGCGCCGCGCGATGGTGGCGTTGCGGTAGAGGGGCACCTCGCCGTTCACGCGCACGTCGACGCGGGCCATGCCGTTCTCGAGGCGGATGCGCGAGATCTCGCCGATGGCGATGCCCGCGGTGAGCACGCGCGAGCGCACCACGAGGCCCGTCGCGTCGCGAAACACCGCGTGCACCACGTAGGTGTCCGAGCTCGCGCCGCGCTGAAAGAGCGTGCGCCACAGCACCACCGCGGCCACCAGCGCCGCGATGAGCAGCGCACCGACCTTCAGCGAGCGCGAGAGGTTCTGCATGATTGCGCGGGAGGATAGACGCCGATGGCCGTGAGTGGCTACGGCGCGGGCGCGGGGGCGGGCGTCGGCGCGGCTTCGGGCGAAGCCGCAGGCGCGGAGGCAGGCG
>CAISKJ010001789.1 GCA_903885885.1 uncultured delta proteobacterium | reverse complement strand
GTGTGGAAGCCGGGCGAGCGCCGCGAGTTCTACGAGGCCGAGACCGACTTCTGGAAGATGATCTCGCGCGTGGTGCACGACCGCGAGCGCTCGCTCGTCACGTCGGTGCGCGAGCGCCTCGAGCAGTCGCGGGCGCTGCTGCGCAAGGCGCCGTCGACGGCGGCCAACCGGGCGCGCGTCGAGCGCGTCGGGCGCCTCCTGGCGTTCGCGTCCATGGCCGAGTCGGTGATCGGCTCGTTCCTCGCCTCGCGCCGCGCGGATTTCTCGGACTTCAGCAACCTTCTCCAGCTCTCACGCCCGTCGGTCGTCGGCGCGCTGCGCGGGCGCAGGGGGTAACGATGGTAACGCTCTCGCACGCTTCGCACGCCCCTACGCCCGGCCAGATGTTCGGCTCGCCGGAGACCCTCCGCCGCATCGAAGACGTGAACGCCGCCCGCGGCGACCACGACCTCACGCTGCGCATCGCGGAGCTCCGCGCGTGGATCGAGGCCGACCTCGCCGACGTCGAGCGCGACCTCGCCGCCCTCGACCGCGCGCCCACCCCGATGCACGCGAGCGCGCGGCACCTGCTCTCGCTCGGCGGCAAGCGCCTCCGCCCGATGTGCGTGGCCCTCGCGGCCCGCGCCGGCAACGGCTTCAACGCCGCCGCGCGCGACCTCGCGGTGGCCGCCGAGCTCGTGCACAGCGCGACGCTCCTCCACGACGACGTGGTCGACATGGGCGACCTGCGCCGCGGCGCCCCGACGTCGCGCGTGGTGTACGGCAACGCGGCGTCGATCTTCGCGGGCGACTGGCTCCTCGTCGAGGCCATCGCGCGCATCCGCGCCGCGGGCATGAACGACCTCCTCGACCGCGCCCTCGGCGTGCTGCGCGCGATGCTCGGCGCCGAGGCGCTGCAGCTCGCCGCGCGGGGCACCTACGCGCCCGACGTCGAGGCCTACTTTCGCGTCGTCGAGGGCAAGACGGCCTCGCTCTTCGAGTGGGCCATGTACGCCGGCGGCCGGGCGGGCGGCCTCGCCACGGCGCAGTGCGAGGCGCTCGAGGCCTACGGCAAGAACCTCGGCGTGGCCTTTCAGGTCATGGACGACGTGCTCGACGTCGCGGGCGACGCGGCCGTGGTGGGCAAGTCGGTGTTCGCCGACCTGCGCGAGGGCAAGCTCACGTACCCGCTGCTCCTCGCGGTCGAGCGCGACCCCGCGTTCGGCGAGGCGCTCCGCGGTCAGTGCCTCGGCGAGAGCGCCGCGGTCGACCCCGAGCTCGTGCGCCGCGCCGCGGAGGTGCTGCGCGCGACGGGGGCCATCGAAGACAGCGTGGCCCTCGCGCGCAAGCTGTCGCAAGAGTCGGTTCGTCAGCTGGGCGCGCTGCCCCCGAGCCGCGCCCGTGATTCGCTCGAGAGCGTCGCCGTCGCGATGCTCCACCGGAAGAAGTGAGGTTCACGCCATGATCGTCACACTGCGACAGGGCGCCGACGCCGACGCGGTACGCAAGGCGCTCGCGGCCCGCGGGCTCTGGGTCTCTCCGCTCACCGACGGCGCGCGCGTGCTGCACTTCGCGGTCTCGGCCGCGTCGAGCGCCGTGAGCCCGTCGGAGCTTGCGAACATCGAGGGGGTTGCCTCCGTGGCCGCGCCCCCGTCGCCGCACCCGCGCGTCACCGCGCAGGG
>CAISKJ010001788.1 GCA_903885885.1 uncultured delta proteobacterium | reverse complement strand
GGGGCTGCGCTGCGCGGCCGCGAAGGCGCGACGCGTGCGACCACATCGACGGGGCGTGTGGCGCCAACGCGCGGCGCATCGGGCGGCGGCGCGGGCTGCACCGCGGGCGCCTCGAAGGTCAGTTCGACGGCGGGCGCTGCGCGCGGCGCCGCGGGGCGCTCGGAGCGACGCGTGCGGCCAAGGGCCAGGCACAGCGCGAGCGCTGCGAGGTGCGCGGCGACCGACGAGGCGAGGGGGCGTGCGGCGCGCAGCGTCACGGAGCCGTCAAACCCCCTGCGTCACGGGGTTGTTCCTGCGTCGGCGGGCTCGCGCAGCGTCACGCAGCGGCCGTCCGCCGAGCACTGCCCCGAGCGCGGCGCGGCGCATCGTACCGCGGGGCACGGGAGCATCGCCGCGCAGCCGAGCGCCGTCGCGCGGGCCCGCAGCGCGTCGAGGGCGCGCAGCCGGTCGCCCACGGGCGCGACGAAGACCTCGCACACGCAGCACAGGGTCTCGCACACGCGCGCACCGCACTCGGCAGCGGCCGTGCACACGGCGGCCTCTCGCACCGACGACGCGTACAGCTCGGCGAGGTCGGTGCACGGCGTCGCGGGCATGTCTTGCAGCAACGGGAGGTCGAGCGCGGGCGCGTCGGTGCTCGCAACGTCGGAGCCCGGTAGGCCCGCATCGGCCACTTCGAAGACGGTCACGTCGACGGGTGTCGATGCGTCGACGAGGTCGTCGCGCGCGTCGTCGGCGAGCGTCTGATCGGGCGGGTCGATGATCGCGTCGCGCGTCTCGTAGCGCACGTCGGGAGCCACCGGGCTCTCGCCGCTGCACCCGGCGAGGAGGGCTACGAACACAAACGAAGCGCGACGCATCGGTGCGGAGGATACCCTACACCCGCCTCAGGGGGCAGCCGTGCTCGCGGCGGCCTCGACTTCGACGCGGCCGTCTTCGATCACCGGGTTGACGAGCAGCTTCTCGACCGCGACGCGCAGCGCCTCGTTCACGTCGCCCGCGGTGTCGTCGATCTCGAGCTCGATGAGCTTGCCGACCCGCACCTCGCGAACGCCCGCGAGCCCCAGGCTCTGCAGGCCCTTGCGCACGGCCTCGCCCTGGGGGTCGAGCACTTCACGCTTCAACGTCACATACACACGGGCACGCATCGATCACTGCCTCACTGGTTGTCGGTGATGCTCTGGAGAGCCGCACGAATTCGGGGGAGGGGCGCGCGCAGGTCGGCCACGAAGGGCCGCCCCGTGATGCGCTCGTAGGCGTCGACGTAGCGCCGCGCGGCCTCGACGCGCACCGCGTCGGGCATCGCGGGTACCGCTCCGTCGCCCGTGAAGCCCTGCGCCGCGAGCCAGCGCCGCACGTACTCCTTGTCGAGGCTCTCGGGCTCTTCGCCGCGCGCGTGGCGCTCGGCGTAGCTCGCCGCGAACCAGAAGCGCGACGAGTCGGGCGTGTGCATCTCGTCCATCACGACGAGGCCGCCGCCCAGGCTCGCGGGCAGGCGCCCGAACTCGTACTTGGTGTCGACGAGCATGAGCCCGTTGGCCGCGCAGTGCTTCACCCCGTCGGCGAAGAGCGCGAGGGCCATGGCGCTCACGGCGTCGAGGTCGGCGCGCGAGATCACGCCCGACGCGACGAGCTCGTCGGCCGAGATCGACACGTCGTGACCGCCCTTCGCGGCCTTGGTGCTGGGCGTCACGATCGCCGCGGGCAGCGGGTCGTTCTTGCGCAGGCCGTCGGGCAGCGCGTGGCCGCAGAACACACGATCGCCGCGGGAGTACGCCGTCCACACCGAGGTGCTGGTGACGCCCGTGAGGTACGCGCGCACCACCACCTCGACGGGGAGGGGCACGCACTCGTGGGCGATCATCACGTTGGGATCGGGCGCGGCGATGAGGTGGTTGGGCGCGAGGTGGCGCGTGCGCTCGAACCAGAACACCGCGAGCTCGGAGAGCACCTGACCCTTGAGCGGCAGCGTGCCGATCACGCGGTCGAAGGCCGAGATGCGGTCGGTGGTGACGAGCACGCGCCTGCCGTCGGCGAGGGTGTAGTTGTCGCGCACCTTGCCCTCGTAGCGCACGCCGGGGAGCGCGAGGTCGGCCGCGTCGAGCGGGTGCGCGAGGGCCGCGCGGAGGGTGGCTTCGTCGATCACGATGGGTGCTCAGTTCCCCGGTTGTCGGGTGAGGTGTCTACGCTCGTTCGTCGCGCGTGGCAACGCTCGCGAGGGCGCGGTCGATGAGCGCGTCGGCGTGCCGCAGCGCGTGCTCGAGGTCGAAGCACGCGGCGAGCTCGGTGGCCGTGAGGCGCGCGCCGATGTCGGCGTCGGCGCCGAGGAGCGCGAGGAAGGTGCCCTCCGCGCGCCAGGCGCGCATGGCGTTGCGCTGCACGAGCACGTAGGCCTCCTGCCGCCCGAGGCCCTTGCCTACGAGCGCGAGGAGCACCGCCTCGCTGGCCCACAGGCCGTGGGTGCGCTCGAGGTTCTCGCGCATGCGCTGCGGGTACACCACGAGGCCGTCGACGAGGCGCGTTGCGCGCTCGAGCATGAAGCCCAGCGTGGCGGTGGCGTCGGGCGCGATCATCCGTTCGGCCGACGAGTGCGAGATGTCGCGCTCGTGCCAGAGGGCGGTGTTTTCGAGCGAGGCCGACGCATACGCGCGCACCATGCGGGCGAGGCCGCAGAGGTTCTCCGAGAGGATGGGGTTGCGCTTGTGGGGCATCGCGCTCGACCCCTTTTGCCCGACGGTGAAGGGCTCCTCGGCCTCGAGCACCTCGGTGCGCTGCCAGTGCCTCACCTGAATGGCGAAGCGCTCGAGGGCGCCGGCCACGACGGCGAGGTGCGAGAAGTACGCGGCGTGGCGGTCGCGCGGAACCACCTGCGTGGGCACGGGCTCGGCGCGCAGACCGAGCGTTGCGAGCGCGCGCGCTTCGAACGCGGGCGTGAGGTGCGCGAAGGTTCCCACCGCGCCCGAGAGGGTGCCGACGGCGATCTCGTCGCGTGCGGCGACGAGGCGCGCGCGGCAGCGACCGAGCTCGGCGAGGTGGCCCGCGAGCGTGACGCCGAATGTGGTGGGCTCGGCGTGGATGCCGTGCGAGCGGCCGATCACGGGGGTGCCGCGGTGCTGCTCGATGCGCGTGCGAAACGCGACGACGAGGGCGTCGAGGCGCGTGAGGCAGAGGTCGGTGGCGTCGCGGAGCAGAATGGCGAGCGCGGTGTCGAGCACGTCGCTCGAGGTCATGCCGCGGTGGAGCCAGCGCGCGGGCTCGCCCGCGAGCTCTTCGACGTGGG
>CAISKJ010001787.1 GCA_903885885.1 uncultured delta proteobacterium | reverse complement strand
TGGCCTCGGGCGCCGCGCCCGCGGCGCCGCCGACGCTCCGCGCGACGGTGAGCGCGGGGTCGGTGGCGCTCACGTGGGCGGCGGTGTCGGGCGCGGCGTCGTACCGCGTGCAGCGCGCGGCGTCGGCGGCGGGCCCCTTCGCGACGGTGGGCAGCGCGCCGGGCTACGTGTCGACGTACACCGACGCGACGGTCGCGGCGGGCAGCGCCTACGCGTGGCGTGTGGTGGCCGTGGGCGACGACGGCGTCGCGGGCGCGCCCTCGCCGGTGGCCACGGCGACGCCGTAGGCGCGTCGGCGAAGGGTGCGCCGCGGAGGGCAGACGTTTACTTGTCATGTAAACGCGTTCACAGGTCCTGTGAACGTGGGGCGGGGGTGCGCGCACGCTCCGGGTCGGCGGCGGTGATCTCGCGAACGAGGCCCTCGAGGCGCGTGGTAGCGTCGCCGCGTGATCGAGACGATCTCACTCCAGAACTACAAGGGGCACACCGACACGACGATTCCGTGCGCCCCCCTCACCGTGCTGGTGGGCGAGAACGCGAGCGGCAAGACCAGCGTGCTGGAGCTGGTGCGCGACGTGTGGGGGGCGATGACCGACACGCTCCCGCTCGACACGCTGCGCCGCGGCGCCGACAGCCTGCGCTACGAGATCGTGCACGTCTCGGGTGGCAGGCGCCGTACGCTGCGCGCGGAGTACAAGGCCCCGCAGGGCGACGTGCTGCGCGCCACGCGCCTCGACGTAGCGGGTGACGACGGCGCGATGGGCCATCGCCCCAACGTGGCGGTGCTCTCGCTCGACGCGCGTACGCTCGCGGCCTCGTCGACGCCGCAGTCGTCGCAGCCGATGCTCGGCCCGCAGGGACAGGGTCTCGCGTCGGTGCTGGCGCACCTGCTCCTCACCGACAGCGAGCGCTTCCGGCGCATCGTCGAGCGCCTGCGGGCGGTGGTCCCCATCGTGCGCGAGGTCTCGTTTCAGCGGGTTCCGAAGACGGAAGATGTCATTCGGGCGATTCAGGTCGAGCGGCAGCAGGTGCAGATTACCGAGAAGGTCACCTCGATCCACGACGCACTTCTCTTCTCGTTCGCCGACGCGGCGCACATTCCCGCGGCGCAGGTGAGCGAGGGCACGCTGCTGGCACTCGGCATCTTCACGGCGCTGGAGACGCTCGAGCGCCGCGAGGGCAGCGTCGACGGCCGCGTGGTGACGCCCACGGAGGTCGTGCTCCTCGATGACATCGACCGCGCGCTCCATCCCCGCGCGCAGCGCGACCTCATCGCGGCGCTCCGCGCGGCGCTGGCCGAGTCGCCGGGGCTCCAGGTGCTGGCCACCTCGCACTCGCCCTACCTCATCGACGCGCTCACGCCCGACGAGGTGGTGGTGCTGGGGCGCGACCCGAAGGGCGTGATCCACGCGAAGCGCCTCGAAGACTTTCCCGACGCGCGGCTGCGAACGATGCTCTCGTCGGGCGAGCTCTGGATGACCGAGGGCGATGCCTGGGTTAGCCGGTGACGCTGCGGGTTCTCGTCGTCGCCGAGGACGTGCTCGGCATGACGCTGGCGCGCGACCTGAGCGACCGCGTGGTGGTCGAGCGCGGGCCGTTGTGGTTGGCGGACCTCTGGCGCGACGTCGAGATCCGAGAGGCGCAGCGTCGGTGGAGCGGCCTCGATGACGCGGCGGGATTTGTCACCTGGGGAGGCATGAAGGAACTCGCGCGCTCGCAGGGGCTGCGCACGCACGGGCTCGGGCTGTCGGGTGGCGCCTTCGAGGCGTACCGCGCGGCGCATGCGGCGGCGAGGCTCACGCCGCGCCCCGATGTGCTGGTGATGTGTCGTGACACCGACCGGAACCCGGACCTGCGAATTGACATGCTTACTGGCGTGGAGCGCGCGCGTGTGGAGGACATTCCGATGCTGCTCGCGGTGGCCCGGCCGGAATCAGAGGCGTGGGTGATCGCGGGCTTCGAACCCGCGGCGTCACACGAGCGGGAAGCCCTGACGGCGCTCACGCAGGCGCTCGGCTTCGATCCCGTCGCGGAGCCGCACAGGATGACCGCCAATACTGGCGACGCGCGCGATTCAAAGCGCTGCTGCGGTGAGCTCATGCCGCGCGGTGATGTGCACTCATCGCGCGGGGAGCGTTGTTGGAAGGACACCGCACTCGACGCCCTCGCGCACCGCGGAGCGCTCACCGGGCTCCCTGAGTACCTCGCCGATGTCGAGCGGGTGCTCCTTCCGCGACTCTCGGGAGCACCCGCGCCGGGCCGCTGACGGGCGCAGTACCGCCTGCAGGTGAACGGCCCATCGGCCGAGACCCCCACCTTGCCCACGGCCGACACCGTGGACCGCGCCGTTGCGATGCGCGCTCGGCCGCTACGGCGCCGCGTTCGCGAGCCCGAGCGCGCTGCACTCCGCGAGAAAGATCTCGATGCGCAGGTTGACCGCCAGGCTCTGCGCGCGGTCCGAGTGCGGCACGAGGGGCCGGCTGAGTTCGAAGCCCACCGCGTCGAGGCGCGCGCCGTCGAGGCCGCCGCGGGAGATGAGGTACTCGCGCACCGCGCGGGCGCGTTCGATCGCGAGCCCGAGGCGCGCACGGCGCGACGCCCCTTCGATAGACTCGCCACGGTGAGACCTGTTCGCATCGGGGCCCTGAGCAAACCCGCGCTCCTGGTGGCGCTTCAGCAAAACGAGATCGCGCTCAACGAGGCCGCGCTCACGCTCTTCGCGCACGAAGCGTTCACCACCGCGGAGCGCGCCTCGACGCTCGACACGGTCGAGGTCGCGGTCGCAGACCTCGGGTTCACGCAGGGTGCGACGACGGGTGAGCTCTGCGAGCGCGCGCATCAACGCGGCCTGGCGCGCTGCCCCCTCGAGCTGGGTCCGCATCTCAGGCTCCAGTACGGCGAGCAGCCCGAGGGGCACGTCGGGCATCCGCCCACGCGACACCGCGCGCCGCCGGGTTCCGTGACGATCGCGTCGGCTCCGCTCGACGGCGACGACGAGCTCCCGAAGGGCTTCTACCTTCGCCGAATCGACGGCGTACTCTGGCTGCGCGGCTATCGCGCCAGCGCCGACCACCGCTGGAGCCCCGACGATCGCTTCGTCTTCGTCGCTGCACCGCGGGATCCCTGACGGGTGCGCCGCGAAGGGCAGACGTTTACTTGTCATGTAAACGCGTTCACAGGACCTGTGAACGGCCCGCGCCGTGCGGTCGCGGCGCTCAGCGGCGGGTGAGCTGCACCGCCGTCGCGATGAGCAGCAGCGCCGCCGCGGCGACGAGGGCCGCGCCGATCGCGCGAAACACGTCGCGCAGCGACCGCATGGCGCGCATCGCGTGGGTCACGTCGCGCCCCGTCGAGCGGGTGACCTCGGTGACGGCCGTGACGCTGCGCGCGATGCGCCGCGAGAGGGCGTACGCGATGCCCGCCGCGGCGAAGGCGCAGAGCGCGAAGACCGACAGGTGCCGCTGCGCGGGGCCGAGGAGCCAGAGGCGCCGCAGGAGGGCCACGCCGAGCATCGCCAGCAGCCCCGTGGCGATGCGCGCCCGCTCGACGCTGCGCACGAGCCAGGCCGCGAGGCCCGCGAAGGCGTCGGCTTGTTCGTAGGCGAACTCAGGCTCGGAGGCCTGCGCCGCAGGGGTCGGCGCCGCCGTCGCGGGGGGATCGTTCGGGGGCGAACCATCGGAGGGAGTGGTCATCGGGGTTGCGGGCTCCGTCACGCGCCGAGGGAGAAGAGAACGACCACGAGCAGCGCGAGGGCGGTGAGGAGAACGCCCGACGCGCCGCCGGCCCACTCGAAGAGGGCGTGGAGGTGCGCCACCGCGGCGCTCAGGTGGTCGAGGTCTTCGCCCGTGGTGTCGACCACCTTCTGCAGCGACGCCGAGGCCTGCAGCACGCGCCACGACGCGACGGCGACCACGAGGCCCGCGGCGGCCTCGAAGGCGCCCGCGACGACCATCGCGGCGGTGGCGTCGCGCCGCGCGACGTTGACCAGCGCGGCGAGCGCGAGGGGCGACCGCGGAGGGCCGCGCGCGTTTACGGTTCATGTAAACGCGTTCACAGGACCTGTGAACGGAGCGTTCGCCTCGCGCACGTACTCGATGTCGTCGACGAGCTCCCCGCGGATCGTGTCGTTGCCCGGCAGGATGCGCGTGCGCGCGAAGCCCGCCCGCTCGAGCACGCGGCACGACGCGTCGTTGCCCACGGTGACCGTCGCGACGAGGCGCGTGACCCCGCGCGCGACGAGGTGCTCCGCGACCGCCGCCACGGCCTCGCTCGCGTAGCCGTGGCCCCAGTGCGCGGGCAGAAACACGTAGCCCACGTTGAGCGCCACGCCGTGGTCGTCGACCTCGGCCTCGACGCGTCCGACGAGCGCGCCGTCGGCGGTGCGACGCACGGCCCAGTTGAGCCACGCCGCGCTCCCGTCGGGCGCGAGGCGCGACGCGAGGCGCTCCCACCGCGCGGCGAGGGCCTCGACGCTCTCGGGCGGCGTCGACGCGATGTAGCGGTACACGTCGGGGTGTTGCAGCGCGGCGAAGAAGCCCTCCGCGTGGGCGGGCGCCATGGGCTCGAGCGCGAGGCGCGGCGTGACGAGGGGCGCGTTCAAGGCCTCGGCGCGGTCAGCGCGCACGGGGAGCGACCGTAGGGGCTTCGAAGGGCGCGCGCATCGCGACGAACGCTACGGCGACGGCGGTGGCGCGTTCCAGCGCGAAACGCCGGGTGGTAGCGTCTCGGGTTATGCCGCGCAGACCGCTCACGCCGCTCACCCTCGTTGCGCTCGGTGCCCTCACGGGCTGCGCCGACAAGGCCCCGACCTTCGCCGACGCCTCCGTCGACGTCGCGGCGACCGACACGGCCACGGTGCCGCCCCTCGACGCGCGGCGCCACCCCGACGTGATGATCGCCCGCCGCGACGGCGCCACCGACGCCGACGTCGAGCTGCGCGAAGACTGCGAGACGCCCTTCGACGACGACGGCGACGGGCGCGCCAACGAGAACTGCGCGTGCCTGCCGGGCAGCGAGCAGATGTGCTTTCCGCGGTCGGGCGAGCTCTTTCGCGACCCGTGCCGCATGGGCCGCCAGCGCTGCGAGGGGACGGGCGAGCTCGGCGCGTGGGGCGACTGCGCGGGCTCGTGGCTCCCGCTCGAGGAGGCCGAGAACCAGTGCGCGCTCACCGAGGGCTTCAACAACGCCACGGCCGTGCGCCCGCCCGTCGACATCGTGTGGTTCGTCGACAACTCGGGCAGCATGAGCGAAGAGACCCGCTACGTGAACATGAACCTCAACATGTTCGCGGCCACCATGCAGGCCTCGGGGCTCGACTACCGCGTGGTGATGGTGACCCGCCGCGGCACGGCCACCTACCAGGTGTGCGTGCCCCCTCCCCTCGGCGGCGCGGCGTGCGGCGACTCGGCGCGCTTTCGCCACGTCGACCAGCAGGTGGAGAGCACCGACGGCCTGCAGCTCGTGCTGAGCACCCTGCCCCGCTGGCGCGACTTCGTGCGGCTTCAATCGTTGAAGTTCTTCGTGGCCGTGACCGACGACGACAGCGCGATGCCCGCCGACCAGTTCGACCGCCTCATTCGCGCCGAGCCCGCCTTCGAGCGGTACACGTTTCACAGCATCGTCGGGTACGAGAGTCGCACCGACTGCCCGACCCTCGCCCGCCGCGGCGGCGTGTACCTCACCCTCACCGAGCAGACCGGCGGCGAGCGCGCCCGCATCTGCTCCATGGACTGGTCGGGCATCTTTCGCGCGTTCGCCGAGGCCATCGTGCGCCGCAC
>CAISKJ010001786.1 GCA_903885885.1 uncultured delta proteobacterium | reverse complement strand
GACAGCCATGCAGCACCTGATACACGCTCTCTTGCGAGCACATCAGCCTTTCAGCCGACTTCGTGCATTTTCGAGTCCAGGTAAGGTTCTTCGCGTTGCGTCGAATTAAACCACATGCTCCACCGCTTGTGCGGGCCCCCGTCAATTCCTTTGAGTTTTAGCCTTGCGGCCGTACTTCCCAGGCGGACGACTTAACGCGTTGGCTTCGGCACCTCGGGGGTCAATACCCGAAACACCCAGTCGTCATCGTTTACAGCGTGGACTACCAGGGTATCTAATCCTGTTTGCTTCCCACGCTTTCGCGCCTCAGTGTCAGTATCTGTCCAGATCGCCGCCTTCGCCACTGGTGTTCCTCCCGATATCTACGAATTTCACCTCTACACCGGGAATTCCGCGATCCTCTCCAGTACTCAAGTCTTGCAGTATCGAGTGCACTTCCGAGGTTGAGCCCCGGGATTTCACGCCCGACTTACGAGACCACCTGCGCGCGCTTTACGCCCAGTAATTCCGAGCAACGTTTGCATCCTCGGGATTACCGCGGCTGCTGGCACAGAGTTAGCCGATGCTTGCTAAAGGGATACCGTCAAGGACCATGGATGTTAGCCATGGCCCGGTTCGTCTCCCCCCACAGGGCTTTACAACCCGAAGGCCTTCGTCACCCACGCGGCGTCGCTGCGTCAGGCTTTCGCCCATTGCGCAAGATTCCCCACTGCTGCCTCCCGTAGGAGTCTGGACCGTGTCTCAGTTCCAGTGTGGCTGATCATCCTCTCAGACCAGCTACCCGTCGTTGCCTTGGTAGGCCGTTACCCTACCAACTAGCTGATGGGCCGCGGACCCATCCTAGAGCGCGAGCATGTAAACAGAAGCCCGCTTTGACCTCATAGTCGAAACTACGTGGTCTCATGCTGTATTAGCCCACCTTTCGGCAGGTTATCCACCACTCCAGGGAAGGTAATCCACGTGTTACTCACCCGTGCGCCACTGTACCGGGGGTTGCCCCCTTTCTCGTGCGACTTGCATGTGTTAGGCGCGCCGCTAACGTTCGCTCTGAGCCAGGATCAAACTCTCCAATTAATGTCTGACCCGAGACCGAGGTCTCAGACCGGATGACACAATCAGAGCAGATTCCCAGGACTCATTTCTGGCCTGTGTATTTGCTCAAGTAACATTGTCCGTCATGTCGTCTGACTTGCGTCAGTCGCCATGCGGACGAACCGCTTCCTCTACCGAGACCCTCTCTTCTGCGTAATTGCAGTCGAGTGGGCTTCGGCGCGTCCGGCTGTTGAGGCCGAACGTTCTTGCAACCAGGTTTTCAAAGATCGACGAAGACCGAGGTCTTCTCGTCGTCGGCTGCGCGGCGGATCGGTGAGCGGTGCAACATCAACGGGAGGTGAATCCCGAGTGCCGCTCTCGCGCTCCCTGCTCGTCCGCGTCAGGGGAGGCGGTTTGTATTCGCCCTCTGCCCGACCGTCAATCTTTTTTACGACGATGTTTCGCGCTCGTGTCGCTTTCTCTTCAAACGCTTGTTTTCTAGGTCTTTGCGCGTCGAGCTCGCGCGCCGCGCAGCGCGATCGACGACTTCGAGCGCGCCGCCGGGGACCGCGACGCTCGGACCTGTCGTGCGACACCCCGTCGGACGCGTGGTGAGACCGCGGGTCGGACTGTCAATCGACGCCGCGGAGCCGCCGATCACCTCGATTTGCTGTGGATTCACGCGTAGATGCGGCCGTTCGACCGGCGACGCTCCGCGGTGGAGGGCTCCGCACGGTTCGCACTGCAAGCGAGGTTTTCGATGAAGAACTTCACGTGGAGCATCGTGGCGCTGTCGTCTCTTCTCACGGCGTGCGTGGGGGCGCCCGACGCGATCGACGCGCCGCCCGCCCCTGCGGCGCCTGCGGTCGACGCGATCACCGTCACCGGTCGCTGCACCACGGCGGCCGACTGCGCCCCGAGCCGCAGCCCCTGCACCGCCGCCCGCTGCGTGCTCGGCGTGTGCTCGTACACCATCGTCGGCGTGGTGCCGCCCGTCGCGTGCAACGACAACAACCCCTGCACCTTCAACGATCGCTGCGTGGGCTCGCTGTGCGCGGGCGACCGCGAGCTCTCGCTGCTCAGCGGCGCGCAGCCCCCGGCGGCCGAGGGATGGGTCGGCTACGGCGCCGCGGCGGCGGCCACGAGCCAGGCGGGCACGCGCGTTCGCATCGACACCGCGCCGCTGGCCGCGAGCGCCTCCGCGACGCACGGGCACACGCTGCCGCCCAACGTGTTCGCCACGCACGACCTCCAGTGGGAGCTCACCGTCGCGAGCGCGGATCACAACTACGGCGACGGCACCGCGGTGCTCTTCCCCGACTTCTCGGGCTTCTTCGGCGCGAGCGGCCCGCTGGGGCCCGTGGAGCGCGAGCAGATGATCTTCTTCGACGACGCCGAGGTCGGCTGGGGCGACCTCACGCAGACGGCGGCGGTCAACACGCACGCGTCGCACCTCTACCGCCTGCACGTGACCACCACCGGCGGCGCGGAGCTCAGCGTCGACGGCAGCGTCGTGATCACGCGCCCGTCGATGAGCGTCGCAGGCGGCACCATCGGCTTCGGCGATCAGACCAACGACCCCGGGCTCAACGGCCAGTTCGACATCTGGAACGTGCGCCTCGTGCCGCAGCCGCAGTGTCAGTGACCCCGCCGTGATATCTGTCGTCGCGCCGCGGATGCGGCGACGGATTCGGAGGGGGCCCAACCGATGCGGAACTCGTTCCTGCCGTGCAGCGTGTACGGCTTCGCGCTCTCGGCGCTGATCTTCTCGCACTACGCGACCAACGCGGTCCTCGAGCTCTTCGTGGCTACGCCGTACACGCTCGGCACGCACGGCGAGCTCTGGCAAAACTGGCACGGCGTGGGGTGCTTCTTCCTCGGCCTGGTGAACCTCGCCGCCCACCGCTGGCGCGAGCCCGGGCCGCGCCGCGACGTCGCGGGCGCCACGGCGGTCATCTACGGCGCGTGGGCGCTGCAGAACTTCGCGCTGATGTTCACGCCCCGCATGGTGCCCCTCATGTGGCTCAACGTGATCGGGTGCGCGCTCGCGAGCGTGGCCAGCCTCGCCACGCGGCGCAGCCTCGACGGCGCCGCGCGCTCAGCGTGAGGGCGACGGCGTGGTGATGCGCGTGCGGTCGAAGCGGTTGGCGCCGCGGCGCACGGCGTAGGCGCCGCCGAAGGTCTCGGTGTCGGCGGGCGCGAGGATGGGCGAGAACCACACCTCGTTGACGACGCGCTCGGGGCGCACGTCGACGATGCCGTAGCCGTGGCTCGTGAGCTCGAGGTCGACCTGGTGCGGGTTGGCGCGCAGAAAGCCCTCGCGAATGCTCGCGATGATGGCCGTGGCGCCGGCGCTGAGCGACTCGTCGAAGTTGCCGCGCGTGATCGACGTGGGGAGAAACTCGGCGCCCACCGCGCCGCGGCCCGTGGCGGGGTCGTAGGGGGCGGCCATGTTCTGCGGGTCGTTCACGACGTCTTGAAACACGGTGACGTGCGAGTCGCCCGAGAGGAACACGTTGTTCTCCTCGGCGGCCGTGCGAAAGAGCTCGATGAGCTGCGTGCGGGCCTGCGGAAAGTCTTGCCAGCCGCTGAGGGGGCCGAACTCGGCGAGCACCTCTTGCATCGGGATGATGCGCCACGCGGCGCGGCTCGCGCGGAGCTCGCCGCTGAACCACGCGTACTGCGCGTTGCCGAGCACGCTCGCGCCCGCGTCGCCGGGCAAGGGGTCGCGGCCGCGGAAGAGGTACATGTCCATCGCCACGAGGTCGACGAGGTCGCCGTAGCGCAGCGTGCGGTAGATCACGTCGGGGGCGGCGCCCGCGGCGGGGGCGCGCATGGGGCTCCACTCGCGAAAGGCCCGCACGCTGCCGCCGTAGTCGGGCAGCGAGCGCGCGAGGTCGTGGTTGTCCCAGAGGAGGAACCACGGGTGCGCCTGCCGCGCGAGGCGCAGGTCGGGGTCGGCGAGGTATTGCGCGTGGCGACGGCGAAAGCTCGCGAGGTCGGTGAGGTCTTCGACGGCGCCCGACGGGGGGACGCGCACGTGCTCCTGCTCGTCGACGAAGTCGTAGATGTAGTCGCCGAGGTGCACCATGAGGTCGACGTCGTCGCGCTCGGCGAGGCGTCGGTAGGCGTTGAACCACCCGCTGTACAAGCTGGCGCAGCTCGCCACGGCGAAGCGAAGGTGCGACACGGCGCCGGTGGGGGCGGTGCGCGTGCGGCCGAGCGCGCTGCGGTCTCCGTCGGGCGCGGTGAAGCGGTAGTAGTACGTGGCGCCGGGGCTGAGCCCCGCGGCGTCGACGTGCACCGTCCAGTCGGCGTCGGCGTTGGTGGTGACCGTGCCGCGCGTGACCACCGTCGCGAGGGCGGGGTCGGAGGCGATCACCCACGAGAGCTCGACGGAGGTGGCGGCGGCGGGCGCGGTCCATCGCGTCCAGAGGGTGACGCCGTCGGGGCGCGGGTCGCCCGAGGCAACGCCCTGACGGAACGTTCCGCAGTCGTGGGCGAGGCCCGCGATGTCGAAGCCCTCGCCGCGCCGCGGATCGACGCGGATGCGCTCGCTCCCGGGGGTGATGATCGTCGGTCGCGCCACGGCGGGCGCACGAAACACGAGGTCGGCGCCGCGCGCCTCGCCGTAGAGCAGGGGCCAGCCGCCGAGGGGCGTCGCGGCCCGCGCCGCGGCGCCCGCGAGCGTCACCTCGTCGCAGCTCGTCACGATGCGATCGGGCGGCGGTCCCACGTCGACGGGCGCATCGGTGACGTCGGCCGCGTCGGTGACGTCGGTGACGTCGACGAGGTCGTCGGTCGCGTCGACGACGGGAGACGCGTCGCGCGAAGCGTCGACGGCGGGCGGCGTGCTCTCACACGCGGCGAGGAGGAGGCAGACCGAAGCACCGACGAGCGCGCGTTTCACGGCGCGACCGTATCGGCGGCGTCCATGGGTCACAAGCGCCGTTGCGTGACGCTTGCGTTACAGTGCGGGCGTGTGTGGCTAGTCTCGACGATTCGCGAAGCGACGCGCGAGAGTGCGCCACAGCAGCGTGTCAGTGTGCACCAGCGTTGGCGGGTGCCCCGCCTCGACGGCGGACCAGTATCCGGGTGGCAGCGGGGCGGTGCCGAGCTCGTAGTCCATCGCGTCCCAGGTGTCTTCGCGAAACGAGTAGAAGGCCCAGTGCCAGCCGTGGTGTTCGATCGCGTCGAGCACGTCGGTGAGCCACTGCGCGGCGCCATCGTGGGTGCGCGGGCACCCGAACTCTTCGGCGAAGATGCGCGACGAGGGGACGCCGTGCGCGCGTTGCCATCGCGCCACTTGCTCGAGCCACGCGGCGGTGGTGTCGGCGTTCCAGAGGCGCGATCCGCCGGGCGCGTCGTCGTCAGGGACCGCACCGGGATAGCGAATCTGACCACGGTTCCGGTGGTCGATGAAGGGCCACGGCTCGTACATGTGCAGCGCGTAGAGAACGGCCGGATCGTCGATCGGTCGCAGGCGCGCGAAGGCCGCGGGCGAGGCGTCGTCGCTGGCGTCGAGCACGATGGGGGTCGTGGCGTCGACCGTGCGCACGGCCGCCACGACGCGCGCGTAGAAGCCCGAGAGGTCGAAGCCGCGCGTGTCGGGTGAGCGCTCGGGGCGCGGCTCGTTGAGGAGGTTGTACCCGACGATCGCCGGGTGACCGCGGAGGGCGCCCGCGAGCTCGCGCCAGAACTCGATGGCCTGCGCCTGGAAGCGCTCCTCGCGGTAGAGGCGCAGGTCGTTGACGTCGCCGTTGTGCTGGCGCCAGCGGCATCCGGGCAGGCTCAGCATGGTGAGCACGACCCGAACACCCCGCGCATGCGCGAGGTCGAGCACCGCGCGGAGGCGCGCGAGGTCTGCGGGCACGAGCCCGCGATACGCGTCGGCGTCGCCGAGGAGGAAGTCTCGCTCGCGCGTCTCCCACTTGTCGGGGGCGAGGCGCACGAGGCCGATGCCCGCCGCGGCGGCCGCGCGGAAGCGCGCGTCGGTCTCGACGCGGTTGAAGAAGTTGGCGCCGCGCCGGGGGGTGTTCCACCAGGCGATCGTCGCGGGGCGCGAGGGCGTCGCGAGCGCCGCGGTGGCGTGTTGACGCGCGGGCGACGCGCACCCCGAGGACCACGCGCAGAGCGCAATGGCGAGCGCGCGGTGCCACGGGAGGAGGTGACGGTGCGTCATGGGGTGGAGGGAGGCGATGCCCGGTCTAGCAGACGACTACGAGCGTGGGAATCCACGCGCGGCCAGGTAGGTGCGCACCATCGCGGAGTACTCGGCCTCGGGCGCCACCTGAGCGCGAAGCGCACGCCGACGCTCGCCCACGGCTACCGCAAGGTGCTCGGCGTGGTCGAGGCGCGCAACGCCAAGGTGGCGGCCGGGATCGAGAGTTCGAAGGCCGCCCGCAAGGCCGAAGCGAAGACGGGCTGAGCGCTGCGTCCGGTGCCCCTGCGCGTGGTGGTGCTCCGTCGCCGCGCGCGGGGGGCCTTCGCCCGCGGTTGACCTCACGCCCTCCCCTTCGCGCTCAGCCACGCGGCATGCGTAGACCTGCCCCGCACCCCGCGATAGCGTCGGACTACGATGGCCCCCGTCGAACCTGAACTTGTGGCCGCGACGCCGTATCGATCCGCGACTGTCGCGATGCCGACCGGCGCGAGCGGCTGGCCACGATCGACCCTTGCGTGGGCGATCGGCACGCTCATCGTGGACGCGGTGCTCAGCGGCGGAGGCTACCTGACCTGATATTTCCTTCTGATTGGCGTGGTGTATGTGGTTCCGCGCGCGACGTGGCTGCTCTTCTCCCGCCGAGGCATCGAGCTCCGCGCGCTCGGGATGCGCACCGCGATCTGGGGTTGCGTCGCCCTCGTCGCATTCGGGCTCTCCTGCGCGAACAACGCACACAGCCGCGAGGGCGAGCGTGTGATCATCGCCGCTGTACACCGATATCGTAACGAGCGGGGGCGCTACCCCGACGCGCTCGACGAGCTCGTGCCGCGCTACCTGCCTTCGGTGCCACGCGCGCGGCTCTTCCCAAGCATGTTTGCGCGCTTCGAGTACGGTCGCTATGGCGACGATGCGAACCTGACATGGACGTTGTACCCGCCCTTTGGCAGACCGTTCTACGTCTTCAACCAGCGTCGGCACGGGCACCTGGATTGATCGCGCGGTGCGTCGCGGCGCGCGAGGTTTCACGATGCGAGTTGGGGGGCGAAGCCGTGACGACCACGATCGAGATGCCTGAGTACGCGTGGCGCGCGGAACTGATCGCGAAGGTGATGTTCACGCGGCGCGCAGACCTCAACGTGGTGCACGCGGAGGCGCGGGGCGCGCATCACGGATGGGATCTCGTCGTCGAGCTCCTCGATGGCGACGCGCACACGAGCCAGGTGTTCGTCGTCGAGGTGAAGGCCACGCTGAAGCCCGAGGGGTTCGGGCACGTCGCCGAGAACGTCGAGGTCGCGCTCCGCAACGAGTGGATCCAGAAGATCGCGCGAGACGCCGCCAAGGCCGCGGACGCCCCCTTCCCCGTGTGCCTGATCGGCTTCGCGATGACCACCGACACGGGCTTCTATGCATGGATCCGTCGCCCCGTGCGCGATGGATCGTCCGCGGGGCTCGTCACCGAACGCCCCGAGCACCTCGTGGCGTTTACGGATGCAACCGTCGACGAGATCGTCGGGAGCGTGCGCGAGTGGTACCGCCAGCGACGTGAGCACGCCGCCGCGGTCTGACCCGCCCGCGATTCTGTCAGACGACGGCGCGAAACTCGTCGACCATGCG
>CAISKJ010001785.1 GCA_903885885.1 uncultured delta proteobacterium | reverse complement strand
GCCGCCGCCCGCGCCTGCGCGCGAGACCGCCCCGGTGCGCGAGACCGCCCCGGTGCGTGAGACCGCCCCCACGCGCGCGTCGCTCGTCGACGTGGCGCGCGCCCTCGAGGCGATGCCCGCGCGGCCCGAGCGCGACGACGACCTCGGCGGCGACTCCGACATTCAGCCCGGCGACCTGCTCGATCACCCCGCGTGGGGCGAGTGCGACGTGCTCCGCGAGCAGGAGCCGGGCACCTTCGACATTCGCATCAAGGGAAAGAACGCGACGCGCACCATCAAGACCGAGATCTTCGACGTGACGCCGCGGCCGAAGCGCGAGGGCAAGCGCGTGTGGGGGCTCAAGCCTCGCGGAAAGTAAAGGGTCTCAGCGGCGGCGACGGCGACGGCGCGACACCGCCGCGGCGAGGCTCGCCGAGAGGCCCGCGGCCATGCTGGCGTTGCGCGCGTCGCTGGTGCCGTTCGCGCCGAGGCCGGGGGCGCCGCAGAGGCACGCCTGCGGCGGCGGCGTGGCGATCGAGATGGGGCGCTGCGTGGGCTCGGGCGGATCCTCGAGCACGGGCCACGCGCGGCGGGCCGGGGCGCGCACGCGGGCGCGCGCGGCGGGGTGCCGGATGCTGAAGCGGTCGAGCACCGAGCCGTCGGGGCGCAGGGTGACGAACGAGAGCGTGTCGCGCTCGACATCGACCCGCACGTAGTGGTGCTGGCGCGCGAACACCTGCGTGTAGGGGCGCGTGGTGGCGTGCTTGTAGAGCGGCGCGCCGCTGCCGCCGGTGACCATGTAGCGCAGGCCGCGCTCTTCGCCGCGCTCGTAGATGTGATCGTGGCCGGCCACGACGAGGTCGACGTTGTGGCGGCGGAAGAGGTCGGCGAGGCCGGCGGCGCGGAGCGAGGTGTTCTCGCCGTGCGGACCCGACGAGTGCATGCCCCAGTGGAGCACCACGAGCACGAAGTCGTCGGGGCCCTCGGTGCGGGCGCGCGTGAGCTGACCCTCGAGCCACGCGCGCATGCGCGGCGACGACCAGTTGTCGAAGGCGTTCGCGAGAATCATGCGAACGTTGCTGTAGTGCAGCGAGTAGTCGAGCTCGGGGCGCGGCGAGTCTTCCTCGACGTGCACGTAGTGCCGAAAATTCTCGATGCCGACGCGGCTCGGGCGGCGAATCTCGTGGTTGCCCACGACGGGCACCCACACCGCGTTGCGCAGCACGTCGCGCTCGATGGTGAAGAACTTCTGCCAGTTGGCCTCGCGGCTGCCGTCGCTCACGAGGTCGCCGGTGTGCACCACGAAGTCGGCGCCCTCGCGGCGGATGGCGCGCATCGTGGCGGTGTGCGCGCGGTGGTCGCTGCGCGTGTCGCCGTAGAGCACGAAGCGAAAGGGCACAAAGGTGTCGGGCATCGTGTTGAAGGTGCCCTCGGCGGCCTCGAGGCCGGGGCCCGAGACCTCGTAGCGGTAGCGGCCGCCGGGGGTGAGCCCCGTGAGGTGGACCTCGTGCATGAGGCCCTCCTCGGCGTCGTTCACCACCACGGGCTCGGGCTGGCGCTCGCCCGTCGGGACGAGCTCCCACGCGCGCACGGTCACGGGCCCGGGGCGCTCGCGCTCGACCATCACGGTGAGCGCGCCCACGCGCGGCGCCATGAGCCAGGGGCCCTTGCGAATGCCCTCCTCGGCCTGCGCCGTGGAAGGCGCCGCGACGGCCGCGAGCAGGCTCAGGCCCGCGAGGACCCGGCGGACAGCGTTGGCGAACAAGGGGCGGGGGGCCGGACGCATCAGGGAGCTCCCATCGGGGCGGCGCGCTCGAGGCATTGAGGGTAGCGCAGGGGACGAAACGTTTGGGGCGTGCGGCTCGACCTCTGGAGTCTCCATCGACGGTTGGGAGCTCCAGCTCCAGCGCTTCGACGACGAAGGCCCTGGAGACGCACCACTGCCCACCGCCGCCACCGAGCCATCGCTCGGGGCCGGGTCGCAGCACCGCCGTTACGGGATCTCGTCGCCCGGCGCCAATTTCTGGCAACCCGATTTCGCCCCCGCGCTCCGCCATGAACTTGCGCGCGCGGCCCATCCTCCGAGCCGCGGACCCTTGATTCCCGCGCGGCGAGGGCCAACCAAAGGGCAGAATACGCAGCCTATGGAACGCCGCTCACGCTTCGGGCCCTACGCGGCCCTGGTGCTCGCCTACAACCTCGCCGTCATCGTGTGGGGGGCGTACGTGCGCGCGACGGGGTCTGGCGCCGGCTGCGGCGACCACTGGCCCACCTGCGACGGGCAGGTGCTCCCGCGCCCGCGCGACCTCGCGATGCTCATCGAGTTTACGCACCGGGTCACGTCGGGCCTCTCGCTCATGCTCGTGCTCGGCCTCGTCGTGGCGGCCTTTCGTCGCTTCGCGCCCGGCCACGCCGCGCGCCTCGGGGCCGCCCTCTCGGGCGTGCTCATTCTCACCGAGGCCCTCCTCGGCGCGGGGCTCGTGCTCTATCGCCTCGTGGCCCACGACACCTCCATCACCCGCGCGTGGTTTCACGCCGCGCACCTCGTGAACACCTTCTCGCTCGTGGCCGCGCTCACCCTCACCGCGTGGTGGGGCTACGGCGGCGCGCCCCTCTCGCTCGGGCGTCGTCGCGGGGTGTCGACCGCCGTGCTCGCGGGCCTCGTGGGCACGGTGCTCCTCGCCGTCACGGGCGGCATCGCGGCGCTCGGCGACACGCTGTTTCCCGCGCGCACCCTCGCCGAGGGCATCGCGCAAGACTTCAGCCCCGGGGCGCACATTCTCCTGCAGCTCCGCGTGTGGCACCCCGTCGCGGCCATCGCGGTGGGCGCCTACCTCATGGCCATGGTGTGGGGCGTCCATCGCGCGCGGCGGGCGCCGCTCACGGGCATGTTCGCGTGGGCCTTCTCGGGCCTCTTCGCGCTGCAGCTCGTTCTGGGCGTGCTCAACGTGTACCTCCTCGCCCCGGCTTGGCTGCAGCTCACGCACCTCTTCGTGGCCGACCTCGTCTGGGTCGTCCTCGTGCTGCACGCCGCGGCCGCGCTCGCTGTCAACGATTCGGCCGTCACCGCGGTGGAATTCCTTCCCAAATCGGGTGCGTGATACGGTACGCGCATGCCTCGTCCGGCACGAACCACCCTGGTTGCGTTGCTGACGGTGTTCGCGCTCGGGTGTGACTTCGACCCCTTCGGAGAAGGTGGCGAAGATGAGGCATCTCCCGACGATTCGCCCGGCAATGAGCCGCGCGTCGACGCCACCGTCAACACCGATCTCAACACGCAATTCGACGTGTTGCGCGGTGTATTTGGCGACGCTGCGACCGACGCGCGCCGCGACGTGACGCGCGTCGACGCGCCTCGCCGCGACGCCGCACGCATCGACGCCGCACGCATCGACGCCGCACGCATCGACGCCGCACGCATCGACGCCGCACGCGCTCCCGCCATCGACGCGGGCGCACGCGTCGACGTCGCCCGCATCGACACCGGCGTGCGCATCGACGTCGCGCCGATGGATCGCCCCCCCGTCGAGCGCCCCGCGGTGGAGCCCGGGTCGCCGCGCGGAGGCCCGCCCGACTGGCAGCCCTCCATCGAGAGCGGCTCCGTGTGGGTCCCGTATCGCCCCTACCGTTGCGGGTATCAGGTGCGCCGCGTGAGCCCCGCGGTCACCCGCGCGCAGTTTCACGACGACCGCGCGGGGGCCGCGCCCCGGCCTCGCAACCTGCACCTCACCTTCGCGGGCGACCCCAGCACCTCCGTGGTGGTGCAGTGGAGCACCGACAGCGACACGCTCTCTACCGAGGTGCGCTTCGGCGAGCGCGAGAGCGCGCTCGACCACACCGCGCGGGGCTTCTCGTTCTGGTATCCGGGCGCCCCGTGGCGACGCCAACACGAGGTGCACCTCTGCGGGCTCGAGCCCGGTCACACCTATCACTACGACGTCGGCGGCCGCGGGCCCAACGCGCGCTCGGCACGCTTCCACTTCGTAACGGCCCCGGCGGGGCCCTCCGAGGTGACGGCCATCGTGGCGGGCGACTCGCGCACCAACCTCACGGTGTGGTCCAACATCGCGCGGCGCGCGATGACCGAGGGCGCCGACCTGCTCATTCTGTCGGGCGACGCCGTCGCGCGCGGCACCCACCAGTCTGAGTGGGACGAGCTCTTCGAGGCCTCGCCCGAGCTCTGGGCCACGCTGCCCACCG
>CAISKJ010001784.1 GCA_903885885.1 uncultured delta proteobacterium | reverse complement strand
GACGACTCGATCCGTCGCACGGCCGCGGAGCTGTTGTTTCTCACGGGCTCGACCGACGAGGTGGTGGTCGAGATCCTGCAGCACGTGCGCTCGCTCCTGGGGTGGCTCCGCACGCGCATCTTGAACACGCTCACGACCTTCGGCGACGACGTGCTGCGCCCCGCGGCGGCGCTCCTCGAGCACCCCGACGAAGACGTGCGCATGCAGGCCCTGGTGCTCTGCGAGCACTTCGAAGACCCGCGCCTCGTGGGGCCTGTGGTCAAGCTCCTCGACGACCAGGACTGGTGGCTGCGCATCACGGCCTGCGAGACGCTCGGCAAGCTCAAGGACGAGCGCGTGGTGCCGAACCTCATCAAGGCCCTCGACGACAAAGACACGCGCTGGGCCGCGATCGACGCGCTCGGCAACATCGGCGGCGAGGCCTCGCTGCGCGCGCTGGTGAACCTCCTCGGCGACGAGCGCCCCGAGGTGCGCATCGAGGTGCTGCAGGCCTGCTCGCGCTCGAAAGACGCGCGCCTCGGCAAGCTCCTCAAGACCATCATGGAGTCGGACCCCTCGCAGGAGGTGCGCACGCGCGCCGTCGAGCTCGCCCGCGAGTACGGCACCGTCACCCCCGAGCAGGAGCGCGCCACCTCGTCGATCTCGAGCAAGGAGCTCTCGCGGCCCCTCGACAAGCTCCTCGCGCAGGCCCGCGAGCTCGGCGCCAGCGACGTGCAGATCACCGTCGGCGAGCCGCCCTTCTTTCGCATGAACGGCAAGGTGGTGCGCGCCGACTTCCCCGCGCTCGACGAGGCCGAGACGCGCGCCATGATCCTCGAGATTCTCGACCCGGTGCGCCGCAAGGCCTTCGAGGCCGCGGGCGAGATCGATTTCTGCCACGCCATCGCGGGCGTCGGCCGGTACCGCGCCAACGCCTTCGTGCAGCGCAAGGGCACCTGCGCGTCGTTCCGGTGCATCCCCAACCTGCCGCCCACCTTCGCCGACCTGCGCCTGCCCGGGCAGCTCACCGAGCTGCTCGATTATCACCAGGGCATCATTCTCGTGTCGGGCCCCGCGGGCGGCGGCAAGAGCACCACGCTCGCGGCCATTATCAACCTCATCAACGAGACCAAGAGCGACCACGTCATCACCCTCGAAGACCCCATCGAGTTCGTGCACCCGGTGAAGAACTCGCTGGTCAACCAGCGCGAGGTCGGGCGCCACACGCACAGCTTCGCCCGCGCGCTCCGCGGCGCGCTCCGTCAGGATCCCGACGTGATCATGGTGGGCGAGATGCGCGACATCGAGACCATTCGCATGTCGCTCATGGCCGCCGAGACGGGCCACCTCGTGGTGGCCACGCTCCACACGACGAGCGCCGTGGCGACCGTCGACCGGCTCATCGAGAGCTTTCCCCCCGACGAGCAGATGCAGGTGCGCATGGGGCTCTCCGAGAGCTTGAAGTACGTGGTGTCTCAGTCGCTCGTGCAGCGCGCCGACGGCAAGGGTCGCGTGGCCGTGTACGAGGTGCTCAAGGGCACCATGAACGTGGGCACCCTCATTCGCGACTGCAAAACATACCAGCTCCCGAGCCTCATGCAGATCTCGCGCGCCTCGGGCATGCAGACGCTCGATCAGAGCCTCGAGGAGCTGCTCGACGCGGGCATCATCACCGCGGAGACCGCCTACAACCGCGCCGAGAAGAAAGAGACCTTCGAGGCGCGGCTCTCTCAACCCCCTGCGTCGACGGCATCATGAGCAAGAGTCAGCCGCCTCCCCCGCGCGAGCGCCCGCAACGCCCCATGATCCGCGAGGAGGTCGTCGGCACCGGCGACCGCCCGCCGCGCCCCATGATCCGCGAAGAGGTCGTCGGCACCGGCGAGCGCCTCGGTCGCCCCGCCGTGCGCGAAGAGGTGATCTCGCGCAGACCCGCCATGCGCGAAGAGGTCGTCGCGCGACCCGCCATGCGCGAAGAGGTGATCTCCCGCAGACCCTCGATGCGCGAAGAGGCGGGCACACCCCCGGCGCGCGAAGAGGTGATCTCGCGCAGACCCGCCATCCGCGAAGAGGTGGGCACGCCGTCGGCGCGCGAAGAGGTTCTGGCGCGCAGGCCCGCCATGCGCGAGGAGACGCCCGCGAGGCCGTCCGCGCGCGAGGAGATCCCCGCCTTCGCGCCCACGCGCGAGGAGATCCCCGCCTTCGCGCCCACGCGCGAGGAGATCCCCACCTTCGCGCCCACGCGCGAGGAGATCCCCGCCTTCGCGCCCACGCGCGAGGAGATCCCCACCTTCGCGCCCACGCGCGAGGAGATCCCCGACTTCGCGCCCACGCGCGACGAGGCACCGGCGCAGGTGACGCCGCAGATGCTCCAGTCGATCGTGGCGCAGGTCGAGGCGCGGGTGCGCGCGCAGGTGGAGGCGCAGATCGAGGCCCAGGTGGCCGCGCGCCCGCACGCCGACGCGCCGCCGAGCGCGCAGGTGCAGCACACCATCGACGCGCTGCGGGCCGAGCTCGAGGCGGTGCGCGCGCAGCTCGCGACGACACCCGCGGCCGTCCCCTCGGGCGTGTCGACCGTCGAGGCCGCGCCCGGCGCCAAGCCCGCGCTCCCCACGCACGCGCCGGGGATGCCCGGCAAGAACCGCATCGACCGCTTTCTCAAGCTCATGAGCGACCGCGGCGCGAGCGACCTGCACCTCTCCGTGGGCAGGCCGCCCATCTTTCGCCTCGGCGGGCGCATGGAGCCCATTCGCTATCGCACGCTCGACGACGTCGACTACAAGGCCCTCCTCGAGCCCATCACCCCGATGCACATCTGGGCCGACTTCGTCGAGCACGGCGACGCCGACTTCGCCTACGACCTGCCCGGCATCTGCCGCTTTCGCGTCAACATGTTCAAGCAGGAGCGCGGGCGCGGCGCGGTGTTTCGCGTCATCCCGACGAAGCTCCTCACGGTGCAGCAGCTCGGCCTCCCCGAGATCATTCGCAAGGTGGTCGCGATGCGCTCGGGCCTCGTGCTGGTGACCGGGCCCACGGGCTCGGGCAAGAGCACCACCCTCTCGGCCATCATCAACGAGATGAACGAGACGCGGCCGATGCACTTCGTCACCATCGAAGACCCCATCGAGTTCGTGCACCCGAACAAGAAGTCGCTGATGTCACAGCGCGAGATCGGGCCCCACTCGAAGAGCTTCGCCACAGCGCTGCGCGCGGCCGTGCGCGAAGACCCCGACGCCATTCTCGTGGGCGAGATGCGCGACCTCGAGACCATCGCCATGGCCCTCAACGCCGCCGAGACGGGCGTGCTCGTGTTCGGCACGCTGCACACCAACTCGGCCGCGAAGACCATCGACCGCATCATCAACGTGTTTCCCGCCGAGAAGCAGTCGGGCGTGCGCGGCACGCTCGCGTCGGTGATCAAGTGCGTGGTGGCGCAGCAGCTGTTGCGCAAGAAGGGCGGCGGCCGCGTGGCCGCGGTCGAGATCATGTTCAGCTCGAACGCGATGTCGTCGATGATCCGCGAGGGCAAGACGCACCAGATCTCGGGGCTCATCAAGCTCGGCAAGCGCGACGGCATGATCGCCATGGACGACGCCCTCAAGCGCCACGTCGAAGACGACAAGATCGAGCCCCTCGCGGGCCTCGAGAAGGCCATCGACAAAGACGAGTTTCGCAAGTGGCTCAAAGACCGCGGCGCCGAGGTGCCCGACGACGCGGGCGGCCACTGACCCCTACGATTTGCGCGACACGGTGACGCCGTTGGCGTGCACCTGCTCGGCGCGCACGATGCCGTCTTTGTTGATCGCCACGCGCAGGTGGGCGTACCGCTCCTGCGGGTCGGCGCCGTCGGCCTCGCGGCGCACGCGCACCACGAGG
>CAISKJ010001783.1 GCA_903885885.1 uncultured delta proteobacterium | reverse complement strand
GCAGGCGAGGGCCTCGAGGCGCACCGGGGGGCGGTCGCCGCTCTCGAAGTCGCTCACCTTGAGCCCGCGGAGGTGTTGGAGCTCCCTCGCGATGGAGGCCCGAAGCTGGGCGACGGAGCGCGCGGTCGTGGGGGCGAGCACCGCCGGGTGCGTCGACGCCGAGGCGCGCGCCGGGGGGCGGCTCGTTCGAGGCGGCGCGGGCGAAGAGTGGGGCGCGAGGGCGTTCACGTCGGTGACTCCGTCAGGCGCTCGCACCCGATGGGCGCTGCCTGACATGAAGCTCAACGGCAGGAGCGAGGCGAAGCCAAAGCCCCCGCGCACCGATTCGTTATGAAATCTGACTGCGCAGGCGATGCACTACGGTTGTGCAACGCCGGCGTCGCGCCCCGTGCGGCTCGGGTCGAAGGGGATCACCGTGCCCATGTCGGCGGGCGGCAGGTGGATCGCGTCGAGGCGCTCTTCGTGAACCTCGGGGTGCAGTCGCGCGCGGAGGTCTTGCAAGAGCTGCTCGCGGCGCTGCGCCCGGCGCTCGCGCACGATGAAGCCACGGATGGAGTTGACCACGCCCACATCGTCGAGCGACCGACGGAGCGCGGGGCGCACGCCGGTGAGCACCGCCACGCCGAAGCGGCCGTCGGCGAGGGCCACGGGCTGCGGGGTGACCTCCATCTCGCGGGGGAGGGCGAACACCGCCTCGGCGAGGGGCGCCTCGACGCGCGCGCCGTCGCCCGCCGAGGGCACGCCGGTGCGCTGAAAATAGAAGAAGTCACCGTCGCGGCGCTTCGAGGGCTCGTCGACGGAGAGCTCGCGCACGAGCTCGCGCACCCGTCGCATGTCGCCGCGCACGCGCCTCGCCTCGTCGATGAAGCGCTGCGCCGAGGCGCGGTCGGCGGCGATGACCGCGGTGGCGCGGCGATACTCGGGCTGCTGATAGTCGGCGAGGTGGGCGTCGTACCAGGCGCGCACCTCGGCGTCGGTGATGCGCTCGGGGGTGATGGCGTCGAGAATGGCCACCTGCTCGACGCGCTGCCCGAGAATGCGCCGTACGGTTTGCGACACCTGCGGGTCGCGGTCGAGGCCGCGGCGGCGCGACTCGTCGGCGAGCAGAAAGGTCATCACCAGGTTGTCGAGGTACTCGCGGCGGCGCGCGGGGTCGAGGTACGTCTGCCGGATGGGGGCGGGGGCGTCGTTGAGCAGGTCTTCGAGCTCGCCCACGGTGATGGTGGCGCTGTTGATGCGCGCGACGACGAGCGCGCGGCGGGCCTCGTCGGCGGGCGTGCGACCGGCATCGACAACCCCGGCGTCGGGCGCGCGGGGGCGCGGCTGCTGCGCGAGTGCGCCGGTGGGCAGCGCGAGGGCCGCGAGCAACAGGACAATGGTGGTCGGGCGCGTGCGCATCGTCGGGTGACCAAGGCGCGTCGCATGACACGGCGCGCGGCGTCAAGTGCGCGCGGGCTGTGTTAGGGTGCGCGCCGCCGTGACCAACGAGGCGAGCGACGCTGCGAAGAAGGGGCCCGTGAAGACGCGCTGCCCGCGGTGTCAGGCGATGCTCCCGCCCGCCGTGCGCAAGTGTGTGAAGTGCGGCGCGGCGGTGACCGACGAGGAGCCCCTCGCCGAGGTGACCCTCGCGCGCCCCGCGGCGCCCTACGCGTCGGGCGACAAGGTGGCCGATCGCTACCTCGTGCTCGAGGCCTACGGCACGGGCGCCCTCGGCACCACGTACCGGGCGCGCGACGAGGGCGGCCAGTCGGTGGCGGTGAAGGTGATTCCGCACGGGCTGCTGCCCACCTCGCCGGAGCGTGACGCCTTCGTGGCGGCCCTCGCGCAGCTCAAGGGGCGCGCGATGCAGCGGGTGGCGCTCCCCCTCGACGCGGGCGTCGACGCGGGGGGCGTGGTGTTCGTGGTGTCGCGCTGGGTGTGGGGCGCGTCGCTGCGGCGCGTGCTGCGGGCGTACCGCGCGGCCGAGCGGCGCCTCGAGCCCGACCAGTCGCTCGGGGTGCTGCAGGGCGTCGCCTCGGCGCTGCGCGAGCTGCACACGGTGTCGTCGCACGGGGCGCTCTACCCCGAGAGCATTCAGATCACCTCGGACCTGGTGGTGCTCACCGATGCGGCCATCGCGTCGGCCATTCCGTCGACGCGCTTCGTCGCTCACATGGAGCACCACTCGGAGGTGTTGCCGTACCTCGCGCCCGAGGTTCGCGTGGGCAAGCGCGGCAACGCGGGGGCCGACCTCTTCGGCCTCGGCGCGCTCGCGGCCGATCTTCTCTTCGGTGATCCGATGGCGTGCTCGATCGCGGGCGTGAAGCTCCCCAACACGCCGCCGGAGCTCGAAGAGGCGCTGCGCGCGCGGTGTCGGCGCACCCCGCCAGGCGCGCTGGCGCGTTGCCGCAGGCGCTCGATCGCTTGAGCCGCGAGGCGGGCGCCGGGTCGTTGCCCGCGTACGCGCCGCTGCCGAGTCCCGCGGCGGCGGGCGAGGCGCGCACGCGCAAGGTGCGGTCGATGATGGGGGTGACCGCGGAGCCCGTCGCGATCGCTCCGCGGGCGCCGCTGAAGAAGTAGGCGCCGGGCGCCGCAAGCATCGCGCGAATCGCAGCGCCCGCGGTGGCCTACACGCCGAGCCACTTCGATGCGGGCCACGCGCCCGCGTCGGCGGCGTAGGCGAGGTCTTCGAGCTGATCGTGGAGCCACTCGGCCGCGGGGATCGCGGGGCCGAGCGCGGCGCCTCCCTGCTCGAGGAGGCGCACGAGCCCGTCGCGGTCGACGCACCAGATCGCGGGAGACTCCTCGCAGCGCCACCCGAAGAGCATCGCGCCCTCGGGGCGCGCGAGGGACCACTCGGCTCCGCCGCTGCGGAGCTGCGCCGCCTCGAGGTCGTCGGGCACGCCGAAGTGCGCGTGGCGCCCCGCGAGCTCGCTCGCGCCCTCGCGCGCCGTGAGGGCGAAGAAGCCGATGGCGCCGCCGTGGAGCGACGCGCCGTTCCACTGCGAGAGAAGGCTCCGCAGGGCCTCGGGCCAGGCGCTTTGGTGCGCGGCCGCCACGCGGTCGAGCGCGTCGAGCGAGGGCGCCGGGGGCGGCAGGTGGTGGTCGTACTTCGCCGCGTGGGCGACGATGCGCGCGATGAGCTCCGACGGCGTGGGGCGCGCCGTCCACGGCGCGGTGGCGGGCGTGCGGATCGACGGCGGCGCGGCGCGCGGCGTCGCGGGCGCGTTCACCATCGCGGCGGGCACGAAGGCGCAGCGGAGGCGACGACCGTGGAGGCGTTCGAAGGTCTGCACGAAGTCGCCGCGCACGGCGAGGCCGCGCCACGGGCGGTTGAAGTACGACGCGAAGGGCTCCGTGAGGCCCGCGGCGTCGCCCGTCCACGAGGCGCCGTCGAACACGACGGGGTGGGCGGGGAAGCCCGCGCGGCCGACGGTCTTCGGGGCGAAGCGCGGGGTGTCGTTGCCCGCCGAGGCGTCGAGCGTAAGGTGCGCGCCGAGCGCGTCGAGGAGGTACAGCGCCTCGCCGCGCACGGCGTTGGGCGACGCGTGGGGGAGCGGCGTCGCCGACCAGCCGCGCACACCGGCGGCTTCGAGGGCGCGCACGAAGGCCTCGCTCGCGTGCGGGGTGGTGTGCCCGAAGCGCACGTCGTCGCCGCAGAGCACCTTGCGGTCGAGGGTGTACACCTGCCGCTCGAAGGCGTCGCCCGTCGGCGAGGGCGCGAGGCCCAGCGTGTCGAGGGTCTCGGCGTCGTTGTAGTGCGTCGGGACGAGCACGATCCACGCGTCGTCGGCGAGCTGCGAGGCGTCGGGGGCGGCCCAGGGCGCGGCGGTGATGACGAAGTCTCGAATGCGGCTCATGGTCCCTGGCCGTGGGGCACGTGCGATCGTCCGCTGAGCGCCGCGACGGCGCGCGCGCGATCCCTCAGAGGAGCTGCGAGAGGTAGTGGCGGGCCTGACGACCCCACCAGTCGTAGGTGTGACTGCTGTCCTCGCCCCAGAACGCCACGTGGTTCGGAATCTCTTTGCGCCGCAGCCAGCGCGCGAGCTCCGCGGTCTCGGTGATGCAGCCGCCCTCGTGGGCCCCTCGTCCCACCACCACCGTGAGGTGCGCGTTGCGCTGCACGCGCTCGAGCGCGGCGCCGCCGAGGTTGGGCAGAAACGCGAGCGGGTCGTTGAAGTACACGTCGTCGCTCGAGCGCTCGAAGAAGCTGCTCGCGCGGTAGCGGCCCGAGAGGCACAGCCCCTGGCGAAAGGTCTCGGGGTGCTTGAGCACGAAGAGCGACGCGTAGAGGGCGCCCACGCTGCAGCCGGTGGCCATCATGGGCGCTTCGGGGCTGTGGCAATCCTGGCGAATGAAGGGCACCAGCGTCTCGAGCACGAAGCGCTCGTAGGCGACGTGGTGCGCCATGCGCTCGTCGACGGAGCGGTCGCCCGAGAAGCTCCGCGAGACGTTGGTCTCGGGGCAGTAGACCTTCACGCGCCCCTGCGCGAGCAGCGGGCCGAGGGCGTCGATCATGCCCGCGCGCTGCCACTCGTGGGCGACGCCCGCGTTCGACGGAAACACAATGAGAGGTCGACCCACGTCGCCGAAGGCCCAGAGGTGAACCTTGCGACCGAGCTGCGGGCTGTCGAGAAGAAGATGACGTGCGCTCACGGGCCGCACAGTAACAAGGCCCGCCGCGCGCCGCGCGTTTCGTGCAGAGTCGGGGTTAGAGGCCCTCGATCATCTGCTGCAGCATCCGTTGCACGTCGGGGTCGACGTCGGCGCCTCCCTGCGGCGCGGCGGGCGCTCCGTTGCGCGGCCGCGGGCCGTTGCCCTGCTGCTGCCGCTGGAGCTGCTGAATCATGGGCCCGAGCATCTGCAACGCCTGCTGCATCTCGGGCGAGGCGTTGGCGCCCATCATGGCCCCGACGAGCGCGCCCATGTCGACCTCGCCCATGTCGGCGTCGCCGTGGCTCTCCTGCAGCCAGCGGTGGGCGAGCGCGCGAAACCGTGCGGCGCCCGACGGGCTCTCGGCGGCGAGCGCGTCGACGAAGCCCGTCGGGGGCGCCGTGCGAAAGCGCCACGCGTCGGCGTAGCGGCGCAGCGCGCGAAAGAAGACCGCGTCGCCCGCGGCCTCGCGCAGGGCGTTGTAGAGGTAGGGGCCCTTGCCGTACACGAGCCCGGCGTAGCGCATGGGCGAGCCGAAGGCCGCCGTGGGGCGGTCGACGGGGCCGTCGTCGTGGCCGAGCTGACGCATGAACTGGTAGTTCATGCGCACGTTGAGGTCGGCGTCGCGGCGGGCGCGCGCGGCGCCGTAGCGGTCTTCGAGGTAGAGGCCCGCGGACCACTGGGCGAGCGACTCGTCGAGGTAGGGGTGGGCGCGCGAGTCGCTCCCCACGAGGCCGTGCCAGTACTGGTGCGCCACCTCGTGGGCCGTCACGAACTCGAGCATCGTCGGGAGCATCTGCCCCATCGACTGCGTGATGGCGTCGCCCGCGCCGAGGAGGTTCGCGATGCCCCCCGTGAGGCCCGTGAGCGCCGGCGGGTGATAGAACATGCTCGCCACCGTGACGAGGCCCGGAAACTCCACCCCGCCCGCGCCGCCCACGAGGGGCGCCTCGACCACGTCGAGGTCGGCGTAGGGGTACGGCCCGCAGCGGCGCTCGCAGACCGCGAGGGCCCCCGCGGCGGCGTCGAGCACGCGCGCTCCGTTGGCGCGATCGCCCGCGAGAAAGAGCGATCGCACCTCAACGTCGCCCACGCGCCGCGTGGCCACCTGGAGGGCGCCGCCCATCATCACGCAGAAGTCGCGCACGCCCACCGCGCCCACCTCGGTGCGCCGTCGACCGTTGGCCACGGAGCTCCCGAGCGTGACGCCCGTCGTGGCCACCACGTGCCCCGCGGGCGCGTCGATCACCGCGTGCACGTTGGCCAGGTCGTCGGAGCCGAGGTCGCCCAGGGAGCCGCCGTCGTCGCGCTCCCAGCGGGCGTTTACGCGGCGCGCGAGCACGGGGTAGAGGTTGGCGAGGCTCACGATGCCTTCGCCCACGGAGAGCAGCCCGTAGTCGCCGCCGCCCTCGCTCGCGCCCAGCATCGAGAGCGACTCCATGCCCTGCGCGAAGATGTTGGTGCGCGCGCTGTCGATCTCGGGCAGCGTGGCCGCGAGCTCGATCACCACGCGGAGCCGACCGCCCGGCGCGATGGGCGCGCGCGGTCGCACCACGATCACCGACGGAGACTCTTGCGTCACGGCGCACCCGTCGCCCGCGCACGCGCCCCGTACGAAGCGCACCGGGGGATTCACCACCGCGGCGCGCCCGTGGCCCTCCGCGGCGGGGCGCACGGCGTTGGCGTACACGCGCAGCACCACGTCGCGCATGGGGGCGCGCTCGGCGTTGGTGAACCACACCTCTTCGCGCACGGTGACGGTGCGCGGCGCGGCGTCGAACGCGAGCTGAATGTCGTAGAGGGGGAGGGCGTCGAGGCGCTCGACGCGGGCGGCGCGGGCGAGCTCGGCGCGGGCCGCGGGGCGCAGCGAGGCCATCCACGGCGTGGGGTCGTAGAAGGGAGCGGCCCCGGGCGAGGGGGCTTGCTGCGCGCGCGCGGACGGGCCCGCGAGGGCCGCGGCGGCGAGGAGGGCGGCGAGGGCGCTCGGGTGCTTCACGGTGGGGCATTGGTGCCCCGCGACGGCCTCCGTGGCAAGCGCCGCAACGGGGCCACCGGGTTGTCACCGCGAAGTCATGGCCGCGATTGGACGGGTCCCCGGGGGCCGTGCGACACGTGTCCCATGGCGACACGCAGCGCGCGTTGGGGCTTCACGCTGGTCGAGCTGATGATCGTGGT